>JANZKD010000026.1 GCA_025061245.1 Candidatus Culexmicrobium profundum | reverse complement strand
CTAACTAAAAAAGATGAAGAATTAAATATTCAATACATAGTCAAAAAAATTATTGAAGCTTACAATTTAAGGGAAAAAAGATTAAGGCTCAACAGCTTTTATAGAGTAGTTAACGCCGATGGAGACGTTTTGCCAGGGTTAATAATAGATAAATATGAAGAAATATTGGTTATCCAAAGCAGTAGCATTGGATTCGACAAAATATTAAAGCCCCTAAGCCAACTGCTAATTAGAGAATTAGATGTAAAAACAATTTACATAAAAAATGATCAAAGATCAAGAAGAGAAGTTGGACTACAAATATGGAGAAAAGTAATTGAAGGAGAAAAAAGGACTAGAACCATAATAAGAGAAGAAGAAGCAAAATTTTATGTTGATGTAGAGAAAGGACAAAAAACAGGCTTCTTCATAGATCAAAGACCAAATAGAATTGAACTAGAAAAATACGTCAATAAAGACGACGAAGTTTTAGATTTATACGGGTATACTGGAGGATTCACAGTCCATGCAGCATTAACTGGTGCAAATACAACTCTAGTTGAGGAATCAGAATATGCAGTAAAAGAGGCGAAAAATAACATAAAACTAAATAATATCCAAAACAAAGTAGAAATAATTAGGGACAGAGTTGAAAATTACCTAAAGAAATGCAATAATAAATTCGATATAATCATCGCAGATCCCCCAGCACTAATCCCAAGTAGAAATAAAGTTAGAGAGGGAAGAAAGGCATATGGTAACCTCTATAGAGAAGTAATAGGCAAAATAAAAAAAGGTGGATTACTTATAGCTTCAAGCTGCAGTTTCTTTCTAAATGAAGAAGAGTTCATGAAAATACTAGTTAAAGCTGCAATTGAAAACAATAGAGAATTAAAGGTTATTGGAAAAATCAGAGGAGCATCGCCATGCCACATTACTAGACCTAGAGATAAGCATTTAAGATATTTAAAAGTAATCTTCGCCATAGTTAATTAAAACATTAATGATCATCCCACCCCTCCTCCTCCACCTCCACTAGCACCTCCTACACCACCACCGCCACCAGCAGAAACAAAGCCGCCGCCAAAGGCACGCACACTCGTTGGAAGGCCTTGAAGCGCTATGTTTACAGCGCTTGACAAGTCACTTATGAAATCTCCAAAGTTAAAGCTAATTCCAGTAGCGCTAGAAGAGGAAGATCTACTGGTTACAAACCAAGTTGGCCAGTAAGGAATGAAGCCATACCACATCATTCCCCAATTATACAGGAGTGAGGGCCTCATAGATATTACGAAAGGCAGATGCCTCTCAAAAAACCGTAATTTATTTGAAAGCTTATCTATTAAATCCTTATTCAATCTAAATAGCTTATCAAAATAAATTTTCCATAATTTATACTCTCTAGCACCCTTCAAAGTATAATTTGTAAATAAAGTGTATCCTATCAACGCTATTGGAATCCCACTAAAGGAGAAACCTAAAATTAAACTTAAAGCAGATTTAATGTAAGGTATAGCCCTAGGAATCACTCCAACAATCTCGGATAAAACAAAAGTGATAATTAATCCAATAATCAGCAAAGCCATACCCCAATAAATGAATTTACTTCTATATTCTCTCGGTCTCGATTTAAAGTATCCATTCTTAACAAGTTCATCTTCAATTAGCTTCCCAATCCTATTAATTTCACTCCATTCACTCCGTAAATTCAAAGAATTCCTCGCCTTCAAAGCAATTTTCAAAAGTTCTCTTTCAAATGGTTTCAACTCAGATTTTTCATCTAAACCCTCAATACTTCTCCTGGTGGGCTTAAAGTGAATAACATCACCATCATACTCTATAACTAGATAACCCCTATTCGCAAGGTCAATTAGGGTTGCCATAACTTGATTTCCACTAAAGCTCCTAGAAACTAGAAATGATGCTTCGGCAGGAGTCAAGTTAGAAGGTATTATTCCCAGCGACAATAAACTCTCATTAACTTCAACTTTAGGCATTCTACCCATCACAAACCATAATCCCAACATTATGAGAGTAGAAGCAAAAACAATGAGTAACGAAGATTCAAGTGGATAAACCCTTAAAAAGTACAGGTAATCAACTGGAGGCTCATAAATCTTAGGAAAAACCACTACAACCCTAAAACCAACATGAGGAGGAAGATCATTACCGCTAAAATGAATACTAGTAACACCATCCCTAAAGATAATAGTCTCAGGCTCAGGACTAACACTAAGCAGCGGGTCATCAACAAAATTTCCAGGCAAATTTACAACGACACTAACGTGTTTTATGGGAACAACCCAATCCAATCCAACAGCAAGCCAATCAATCTTATTTTGAGTTTGACTAGCAGCAAACAATGCACCTTCAACCTCATACTTCAATATAAAAGTTGCAATTGCTGGAGCACGCAATCCCTTATAATAAGCCTTAATATTAACACCATTTAAAGAATACTCAACATCATAATCAACAAGAGTTACATTTACAGCATCCACTGAAATAACATAAATATTACTCAAACCCCTAAAAGGAATATCCCTATAAAAGTAGCTGAAAACCCCATGGATATATTTAATGGTGATTTTCTCAGTAACTAGTAATCTTCCACTCTCAAATACATCAATAGAAACATCTATCAATGAAACTTCATAGACTTTAAAGTCGCTCTCCTGTCCAAGTATCTGAAATGGAAACAGAAAGCAAGATAAAACACCAACTAATAAAAACATGAGAAACAGCTTATTAAAAATAGAAACTTTACCCATTTCAATAGATAAAAATGAGGCCACATTTATAAAGTTTCCCTCAACATGGAAACGAATTTTAAAATAGATAAACTTAAATCCATTAAGTAAACTTCTTCTATAAATGTAAAATTAAAAGCGTATTTGGTGATAATATGGAGGAAGCTGAAAAGTTATATGATGTAAATGAGTTTTGGAAATTTAAATTAAAAGTTGGATTAATAAGGAAAGCTGAAAGAGTACCTAGAACAAGAAAACTAATAAAATTAGAAGTAGACTTCAAAGAAGAAACCAGAACCGTAATTGCAGGAATAGGAGACCAATACTCACCAGAAGACCTAGAAAATAAAAGAATGATATTTGTCACAAATTTAAAACCAAAGAAAATTGCAGGGATAGAAAGCCAGGCAATGCTAGTAGTGGCTGAAGACGAAGAAACAGGAAAAGTCTACTTAATAAGTTTACCTGAAAATATACCCATTGGAGTAAAAGTTTGGTAATTAGCGCCTCCACCTATAAAAATCCCTCTCAGTATATTTTTCAATAATCCTCCTAAAATACTCCTCAAGATCAATACCATAATAATTAGCAATACACACAACAGCAAAGACTATGTCAGCCAACTCCATCCCAATATCAATTTCAACTTCACCCCTCTTTTTACGCTTAAAACCCTCCCTAGCATTAATCTCCCTAGCAAGTTCACCAATCTCCTCCATCAGAGCAGCAAGCATTGAGAGAGGAGGCCAATAACCACCACCAATACTCTTAATCCAATTATCAACCATACGCTGAATTTTAGTTAATGTAAGAGAAGCTGGCATAACCACACCCCTCCCAAATCAATTATTCTGAATTGAAGATTAAATTGAATACACATATATTAATTAGTAATTTCAATTTAACATGTAAAGCATTACAATGCAAAATCCATGAATTAACTAGTTTCACTAACTATAATTCCCCTTCCCCTTAATTCTGAAATTAAGTGGTCATATAATTTCAAATCCATACCAATATTTTCAGGAGGTATTAAACCATGTTGCTCAATTAATCCATCCAACACCATTTTAGCAATTATCGATTGGGTAAAACCTGTGACTTTACTCATTGCTGAAAGCTTAAGTTTATCATCATATCCAACATCCATGACAAAATGTTTACTTACATCACTTCTAGACAAAGCTTCAATATACATGACAACTCTATCTGGAGCATCTCTAACCAGCCTCTCTTCAAAGAGCTTAGCTAAAAGACTTGAAAGCTTAATTTTACAGCCATCCACTACTAGCTCTTTATTTGAAAGAAAACCTAAAAATCTGAGAAATTTCATTAACTCTAAATGACCCTCATACCTTAAGGTATACTCAATTAATTCATCTGCATCTCCAAATGTTTTAAGCATAGTTCTAACCCCATCTGAGACAAAGCATTCAAAGGATCCAAGAGAAGGAATTTCAACACAACCAGTATAATCAAGAGGATTTACTTCAACAATCTTACCATCACGAATTATTCTTGCAGGACGAATATACTCATCAACTAAATCCTCCATAGACCATGAAGCAACTATGCCTAGTGGTAGACTGGGATCTTGAGACAACCCACCAACATAAATTTTCCCACTCTTCAAACCACCATATTTACTGTGAAAGTATCCTAGAATTATATTGCTTAATCCAGGTGCAAGTCCAGCATCAACAATTAATTTCACCTCATTATTAACCGCTAATTCATGAAGGCTCCAAGGATCTTCTGGAAAATATGAAACATCAACAACATTCAATCCAAGTTCAACAAGTCTTTTAACAACTGGAAAAGCAATCGATCCAGGCAAAGCAGTGATAGCTAAATTAAAATTTTTAAGTTTATCTAGCTCACTCAGCTTTGTTGCGTTTAATCTTAAAACATTAAAGCCTAAAACATTATATGCAAACATTAGTCTTTTATCATCAAAGTCGGCAACCGTTAATGTTGAAATTGAACGATAAAAATCCAAGGCAACTGCAACACCTATCCGTCCAAATCCAATTAAAACAGCCTCACTCATAGCATACAACTCCGCTTACTAAGGATTTTATCATAATTATAATATAAGAGTGTTGAAAATGATGATCAATAATTTATCACCGGCATTTCTACCAGAGCTTTAGAAGCAGGCTTTACAGCAGTCACCACGTCCACTATAGCTGCACATTTATAATCACTTGATGCTTTAATAGCTTCAATTAAAGCATCTCTCAACTCACCAGGCCTCTCAACTCTAAAGCCGAGGCAATTAAAGGCCTCCGCAATTTTAGCATAATTTAACTCTGTAAAATTGGTTGAAATTGTTTTACCAAAATAGTTTAATTCAGCCATTCTAATCCAGCCAAAGGAACTATTATTTAAAACAATATATACAACTGGAATTCTCAGTCTACGTGAAGTTTCAAGTTCATGTAAAGAGTATGCGAACCCTCCATCTCCACCCATTCCAACCACAATATTGTTTGGTGAAGCAATTTTTGCACCAAGAGTTAATGGAAAACCGGCACCAATACCAGCCATTCCTCTAGGAGCAATGAAATATCTCCCCTGAGATAAGACATCATAATATATTGCACCATAAAATGATGCCATACTTCCATCACAAACAAAAATGGCATCTCTTGGCAAAATAGACCGTAATTCCTTTATTATCCTTGGAACATGAATTGGAATTTCATTTGAATTCATTAAATGTTCAATTGATTTTCTCCATTTTTCGACGACAGCCTTAATCAAACTTTTTCTCCTTGACAGTAAAAATAGGTGATGCTTTGTAACTAGACTCATAATTGCTTTCAATAATTCATTCAATGTCGCCTTAGCATCACCAATAAGGGCAACTTCAACTGGGAAGTTTCTTCCAATTTCATTTGGATCAATATCTACATGAATAATCTTCGTAGTTTTAGGTGGAAGAGTCCAATTTAAAGTTGCATATTGACCAGTTTTACATCCAACAATAATGGCGACATCGGCTTCTCTAAGAAACTTGTTCGCACATTCCTTTAGAGTTACTCCACCAACACCTACACTTAAGGGATTATCTTCAGAAATGGATCCCTTACCAGTTATAGTTGTAACGACAGGTATTGATAACATCTCAGATAACTGCAGTAACTCACTCGATGCCTGAGAAAGTATAACTCCACCACCAGCTAGGATAACGGGGCTTCTGGAACTTAAAATTAAATTTGCAGCTTTCAATATGTCTTTACGACTTGGTACTGGCCTATTTGAAGGATAGGTAGAATATACTTCATCCACAATAAACTCATCTTCATCAACTTCAATATTTCTCATCAAGACATCCATTGGAATATTCAAATGTACTGGTCCAGGCCGACCACTAGTAGCTATCTTAAACGCCTCATTTACATAGTAAATGATTTTTGAAGTATCAAGAATGTTGAAACTAGCCTTAACAAAGGGTTTAAACATTGAAATTTGGTCGCAACTCTGTGAAGCCCATTTATTAACAGTCCAAGCTGGATTATCAGAGGTTATAGCTATCAATGGAATCGAAGCACCCCAAGCCTCAGCAACACTTGGAAGTAGATGAGTAGCACCGGGACCAACAGTTGCATCACAAACTCCAGGCTTAAACTTAATCATCGAATAAGCCATAGCAGCATAACCTGCACATCTTTCACATCTAAATAGTAAGTGAGATATCTTTGACGACTCCAAGATACCCCAATAGAAAGCTAGTGTCTGACCGCCAGGAACACCGAAAACATACTCTACATCATACTCCTCTAAAATTTTAGAGAGTATAAACCCACCAATCATACTAACAATCTCCAACCACAAAGACATGTCTAAAAATTAACATAAAAATGATGGTGAAAAAATGAGAGTAGCAGTAGGTTCAGACGACTTATATGATATCGTAGAATTTATAGTTGAAAAATTAAAAGAAAGAGGCATTGAAGTAATTAAAATTGGAGCACTAAAAGAGGGAAAATATTATTAATGGCCAAAAGTTGGATTTGAAGTGGGAGAACTAGTTGCAAAAGGAGAAGCTGACTATGGAATAGTAATATGCTATACAGGTACTGGAGTATGTATAGCCGCCAATAAGGTTAAGGGAATTAGAGCAGCCCTATGCACAGATGCACAAACAGCAAAATATTCAAGAATGTGGAACAATGCAAATGTACTCGCACTAAGTGCAAGACTAGTAACAAAAATACTCGCAGAAGAAATCCTTGAAGAATGGTTAAAAGTAAAAGAACCTGATCAAAGCGAATTGGAAAACATTAAGATGATACAAGAATATGAAGAAACATCTAAAACTTCTTAAAAATAGACTTAACAAAATACAACACTAAACTCAGCACAAACATTACAACACACAACAAATAGACACTAAAAGTTATAGAGGGATTGTAGAGTGGATTCACCTCTAATGGAAGAAACGGTCTAATATCAATATACAATGGAGCATCAAGTAGGACATGAAGAAATGTACCAAAAACACCGGCAAAAACAAATCCACTAAAACTCGAACATCCATACTCAAAAATAGGAAACCTACGAAACATAGGAAAATAAGAGTATAATAAAAACATGAAAACTGAAAGCACAACACCGAGAAGAAAGCAACTAATAAAGCTATGTAAAACTCCATGCAGAGGATAATTAAGACCAAACATAATTACGATCAAAGGTTCAATATCAACAATTACATTAGCAATTACAAAAGTCAAAAAATGAAAGTAATCCAAGAAAAGTAAACCAAAGAAAAATGCTGGACCAAGATGAAATGGGGTAAATGGCATAAACATTAACCTCTTTAAATACAGTAATATAACTCAGAAACATATATAAATATTCGAAATACAAGGTGCATAAACATGCAAAATGTAAAGATTATAGCAACTCTAGGCCCAGCATCTTCAAGTGAATATATGATTAATAAACTAGTTCATGACGTATCTGGATTTAGAATAAATTTTAGCCATGGAAGCAAAGAAGAATGGAAGAAAATCGTTACACACATAAAGAAAGCCTGCAGCAAAAAGGAGAAATACCTAGCTTTAATGGGAGACTTAAAAGGTCCATCCATAAGATTAGGTCATATAGACCCACCATTTGAAGTTAAAGTTAATGATAAAATCACATTTAAATTCGGAGAAAAAACCACTGAAGGAGTACCATTACCAGTAAAAGAATTCTTTGAAATGACTGAAGAAGACGATGTAATTTTAATGGATGACGGAAATTTAGCATTTAAAGTTGAAAAAGCACTTAGAAACCAAGTAATTGTAAGAGCATTAACACCAGGCAAAATCACATCTAGAAAAGCTGTTGTTATTAGAGGTAAAGAAACACCACTACCAACCATAACCAATGAAGACTTAAAAGCAATAGACTATGCAATTAAAAATGACTTTGACTATATAGCTTTAAGTTATGTTAGAAATGGAAACGACGTAAAAATGCTGAGAGAAATACTAGAGGAAAAGAATGCAAGCGAAATTGGAATAGTAGTTAAAATTGAAACCATAAGCGGAGTAAAAAATCTAAATGAAATAATTTCACAATCAGACGTCGTTCTAATTGCTAGAGGAGATCTTGGAATGCACTTCCCATTAGAAGAAGTACCTAAACTTCAAAGCAAAATAATTGAAGAAAGCATGAAGATGGGTAAACCAGTAATAGTGGCAACACAAATCTTAGCCTCAATGATGGAAAATCCCTCACCAACAAGAGCAGAAGTATCAGATGTAGCACTAGCCATAAGGGAAGGAGTAGATGCAATAATGCTCACAGGAGAAACTGCAATTGGCAAATACCCCATTGAAAGTGTCAAATGGCTTAAAAGAATAATTGAAACCTATAGCGAAGAAATAGGACAGACTCAAAGAAAAATAGTTGAAGATGACATCAAATTGAAATTTACATACAGCGTAGTAGTTTTAGCAGAATCATTAAATGCAAAACTAGCAGTATACACGAAAATGGGTAGAACAGCACTTAGAATATCTAGATTTAGACCAAAAGTCACATTCTACGCAGCTTCAAACAATCCCAAGGTTCTAAGGAAACTCTCCATAATTTATGGTACAATACCAATAAAAGTTAAAGCAGAAAGTTACGTTGAAGGTGTAGAGAAAACATACCATGAATTAATCCAAAAGGGTAAACTCGTAAAAAATGATATCGCAGTATTAACTTATGGATTCATAGAGGAAGAAGAACATACAATAAAAATCAAAAGAGTAAAATAACAATCTACGCCCCAAACAAATATTTCTTATCAAAAATAAAGTACTTTATAACATCACCTTCAACACGGGGCTTAACAATCTCTTTTAACTCAAAATTATTCTCAACTAGAAAACTACTAGCCAATCTCTTAACAAGATAACTTCTAGTACAAAAGACCACCTCACCATTAGGACCACTCCACACAGCCAACCCCCTAGTAGCACCCTTGTGCAAAAG
The DNA here is from genome assembly GCA_025061245.1 of Candidatus Culexmicrobium profundum. GTDB lineage: Archaea > Thermoproteota > Methanomethylicia > Culexarchaeales > Culexmicrobiaceae > Culexmicrobium_A > Culexmicrobium_A profundum. The sequence goes on along the minus strand of JANZKD010000026.1, from coordinate 7,587 downwards.
ATACAAAGAAATTTTATCATCTCTAAAAACCATTAAGGCAACAGTATTATTCCCATCAATCATATCCCAAAGTATGCTTGCTGTCTCCTTATTGTCACCATATTCTTGAATTAACTCTTCAAGCAAATGAGGAAAAACTTCAGAATCAATGAAAAACTTAGCTTCCGATTCAAATTTATGATTCAATTTAAATTTAGCTCTAAGCTCCTTATAATTCCTAAGGAAACCATTATGAACAGATACGATTGCATGCTCCCCTAAACAATTCACCATATAAGGTTGAGTACACTCACTAAATGGAACAGAATCAAGGAAAACTTTCGAAGCCCTTCTAACATGACCTAAGATTACCCTCGAAAAATTAATTCTCCAATTATTATGAATTACATCCCGCAATCTATCAGCAGGAGAAAAACCATTACCACCAACCTTTTCAAGCAAAATTTTACTTCCATTATAAACCATTAATCCCGCGCCATGACCACCAACAGGGCTAGATTCAATAGGCAATTGCTCAACTTCCAAAGCCTTCAATATATCAAGGCATGTATCAATACTAAAAAGAATTGAACCAACATAACCCAAAATACCACACATGCTAATCAACCCATACCATGATCTTGGCATTATAAGATAGTTTAAATAGATTTAAAATTATTTCTGATGGAATCTCACCATTAACTCTCTTACATCATTTTCAGTTAAATCACGCCACAATTCATATGCATCGGCTACAGCAAACCATGGGCCACCTCTCAAATTTAAGCATAAGATTAAATCTGCATAATCAGCAATCATATCAACTGAATTCGAATAACCGGTGGGAACAGCAATAAAGATTTTTTCAGCCATCCTATATTTAATAAACTTAATTGCCGCTCCCATCGTATAGCCAGCAGCAATGCCATCATCAACTAAAACTATAGACTTACCATGTAGATTAGGATAAGGCCGGTTATCTCGCAGAAATTCATTTCTACGCTTAATTTCAATAAGTTGCTCCTTAACGGCCATTTCTACTTCATTCTTTGATAAATTCAGACTTCTCACAAAATCTTCATCAATAAAGACATTGCCATCAGGATCAACAGCACCAAATCCAGCCTCCCTATTCCATGGAATTAGAAGTTTTCTGCAAATCAATAAATCAAAATTAGTATTAAGAATCTTAGCGAGTTCAATACCAATTGGAACACCACCCATAGGAATAGCAAATATAAAATCAATATTCCCGAAAACTTTTAAACTCGCTAAAGCAAGCTTTTTGCCAGCATCAAATCTATCCTTAAAAACATGACACTTATTAAGTAGGTCAAGATCATAAACAATATTTTCACGATAGACTAGTCGTAACAGTATAATCCCCTAAAATATCTTATAAAACATAGTTAAGTAGTTTTGTTTCGAGGCTCAGAAACAAATAAGGCAAATAGAATTAATGTCGCATATCCAATCAATCCACTTATAATAAATGGAAAAACCAATCCAGGCAAATTGAAAAAAGTGGTATTCCTAAACTCATAATATAAATAGCTTCCAATTAATGGTCCAATAAACATTCCAATATTTGAAAATGCCTGCTGCAACCCAAAAACTCTCCCTCTAATCTCCCGAGGAGCAATGTCTGCTTGTAAAGCTTGCATAACAGGTCTTGATATACTAAAAGCAGCAGTCCTCATAACATAGACCAATGTTAATGAAGCAACATCCCAAGTGAATGGAAAAACTATCACTGAAGTTCTCGAAACAATCATTGAAGCTATAACAATTATCTTTCTACCAATCTTATCACTCAACCAACTCGCAGGATAAACTGAAATCAACCCAGCAATAGCAGATATAGTCATCATGCCTCCAATTACAGCTGGATCCTTAACAATATATTCTATGGCATAAACCATAGCCACAGACATAAGAATACCCATAGCGATACCATTCGAAATACCATTGATGAAAATAACAGCTACACTTCTCTTAGCCTCCCTACTCAACTGGCTAAAACCCTTAAAATACTCACTAAGCTTCAACTCACGCCTACTTCTACCACCATCACCCTTCACCACAAAAGAGGCAATTAAAGCAGGAAAACTGAAAATTGAAATTAAAACTGCAGGAGCCCTAAAGGCATTTAATGGGTCCCTAAGACCTAGAAAATGAACAACAAAGGCATAGGCTAAAACCCCAATACTTGGACCAATTATCCGAGCAACATTACTAAACATAACGTACAATGAAATAGCTCTACCACGAAACTCACTTGAAACACTATCAGCTAAGAGAGCTTCAGCAACAGGCCAAACCAATCCTGAAGCAAAACCTTGAAAAGCTCTTAAAACGATGAGCTGATTAACATTGGAAACAAAACCATAAAGCAAACCAACAGCAACATACAAAGCTAAGCCAAAAATGATAAGCTTCTTTCTACCCAAAACATCTCCAATCCATCCGCCAATAATAGACATAATACTTCTAGTAGCCATAAAAACAGACATCATTAAACCTAACTCAACAACAGCTTCACCAGCACTAATACTAGCAACCTCTTCTGGAAGTTCAGTTAAAACTCCCTTCAAAGCCAATACAAGATAAGGTCTAAGAAGATTAAAGGCACCAAAACCAAGCAAAACTAGAAAGTTAACTAGACATAGAATGATGACGTTACGGTTAAATGAAGCGATTTACAATACCCCCTCAAAACAAGGCTTAAATAAAATCATAAAAACTCAAATATTAAGTTTACACTAAAATCATAGAATCAGTAAACCTTTAAGACATATATAAAATACATTAGCAAGTAAGGTGAAAAGCAGCTGCAACTCGCCTACCTTCATGTAAAAGTTTATTGAAAGTTTTCCATGCAACCCCTGTTTGCTCAATAATAACTTCAATTCCCCTCTCCCTTAATTCTTCAACTACATGCTTCGGAACCTTCATCAACCCACTATAACCTGTACCGATAACTAAAACTTCCGGTAGAACATCAAGGTTAAGAATAACATTTAAGTCATCTAAGTGGAGACGATGACCCTCAATTCGCCACCAATCATCCTTAACCTCACCTGTAGGCAGAATAATCAAATCCCTAGTATACTTAACGCCATCTATAATCATTAACCCAAAAGTATACTTCTCAATCAAATAGCTCCACCCCCTAAGGACTATCAGAAAATAATTAGATTAATCTACCCGCTCAACTAACTTGACTATTACTTCTTCCCCACCTTTAATTCTAGATAAAATCTCCATACCCTCCTTAACTACACCTATTGGATTAACCGGACTATATGCTCTAGGCTTATTAGTTATACTTACAGGAGTAGGTCCAAAAAATATGCATAATGCTTCTCCAGGCGGCCAGTATGCCACCTCTCCTACTTCCATATCCACTCTACTATTTTCCTCTTCAACTCTAATTCCAATACTAAAGTAGACTTCATCACCCCATCGATTCGCTCTACTTCTTCGAGGCAGATTTTTAATGATTTTATCTATTGTCTTAGGATTCCAATCCTCTCTTAATTCAACAATTATACTTCCAATATCTTTGAAAGAAATCTTTATCAACCTCACATCCACACTTCCACTTCCCAAAATATTAGATACTACTCGGAAATATTTAATAACGGTGTTTGACTTGAGCAAAAAGACCTTGAAAATGAGATGCTCGAAGTGTGGCAGAGAATACTCAGTAAATAGCTTAGCCTTTAGATGTCTTAATTGCAATGAACCATTAGAAGTAAAATACGATTACAATTTCCTAAAAACAGTAATTTCTAAAGAAAACTTTGAGGATAGAATTTGGAGTTTATGGAGATACATTGAATTGTTACCTATAGAACATAAATCAAAAATTATCTCACTAAATGATGGGGGAACTCCACTAATTAAATCAACTAGACTGGCTGAGTTCTTAGGATTAAATAAGCTATATTTTAAGGATGAAAGTAGAAATCCAACTGGATCCTTTAAAGATAGGGGTTCAAGTGTTGGGGTCTCCAAAGCTTTAGAGATAGGTGTTAAAGCTGTTGGTTGCGCTTCGACGGGTAACATGGCTGCATCACTCTCAGCCTATGCAAATAGAGCTGGATTAAAATGTATAATTCTAATTCCACATAAAACACCCATAGAAAAAGTTTTGCAAATACTATTTAATGAACCAATAATAATGGCTGTAGAGTTACCCTACCCAGAACTATATAAAATGTCATTTGAAATGAACAGAAAATTTAACGTATATTTAATTCATTCCGACAGCCCAATGCGAGTTGAAGGACAAAAAACTATTGCCTTTGAAATTTGCGAACAAATGAAATGGAAGGTTCCAGATAAAATAATTGTTCCAACTAGCAGCGGCGGCAACTTCAGCGCCATCTGGAAGGGATTTAAAGAATTCTATGAAATCGGCTTAATTGATAAACTCCCACAAATGATATGCGTTCAAAGTGAAGGCTGCGCACCAATTGTAAAGGCATTCACTGAAAAAACAGATTTAAAGCCATGGCCAAAACCCAACACCATTGCCCACTCAATTTCAAATCCAAATCCACTCCTAGCAAGTGGAAAAAGAGTTTTAAGAATACTTAACAAAGCAAACGGATTAGCCATAACAGTGTCAGATAAAGAAATCATTGAAGCACAGAAACTATTAGCAGTTAAAGAAGGATTATTTGTTGAACCTGCCTCTGCAGCATCAATAGCAGCACTAATAAAGTTAATCAGAAATGGAAAAATCAACAAAGACGAAAACATAGTATGCATCTTAACTGGAACAGGATTAAAGGATATGGAAATTGTAAGAAAACAAGTTAAAGCACCCATTAAAATTAAAACATGGAACGAATTCGAGAGAATATTAAGTCAAATAGGCTAATCAGTATAAACTCACTTAAAATAAATTTCATATCCACCACATTGATGAAATATTATTCTATAAAGCCCAGCAACATACAAATTATCCCAGTCAACGTTCCAGCAATAATTGTTGAAAAACAGTATAATAGTTCTCTTCTCTTAGCAATTCTACCCAATAAGAAGCCTAGGACAAAAAGTAATATTATAATCACTATAATTGAAAAGTAAAAGGCAGCTAAAACAGAGAAAATGTTTCCCAGTGCCATTGCATAGGGAAGAGATATCAGGAAGGCAGATATAAGAGCAGCGGAACCATTAGCCATTGCTGTCTTAAAAATATATCTCCTATTATAACGTTCTAATCTAGCTAAAAATGAGGCCCTCTTAACAGCTACCTTATATTTAATCAAATCTATGATTCTAGTGGCTTCAGCACCCTCAATTAATAATGCAACAATAAATGATGAAATACTCATAGCAACTCCAGCATTCACTAGAGAAATTATAACAATTTTAGGTGAAAGGAAATCGCCAAAATAAGCTCCTAAGATTAGTCCTAAAAATGCAACAGTTTCATCGAAAGCATTCATAATAAAATATCTCTTTGGCATTTCACCTGTACTTTCAACCCAACTATTAAGCTGAGCTTTAGCAACTTCATCTTTAATCATTAAACCTAAAATTGAAAGATCTCTATTATCCTTCAAATCATATCACCATTAAAATAACAAGTATCCAAGTATTATACTTAATAAAATAATAATATTTACTTATCCTTAAAGAAAAATATAGTTAAATAATATCCTGTAAATTACTGAGACAATTTAGGTTACAAGTAAATGAAGCATGTTATTTTTAGTTGCCCTCTTAAGTTCAAGAGCAATTCTATCTCCAAGACTTAGTCTTCTAGCATACCTTACATTCCCATATTGACCGCCAATACCTATATGAACATTAGTTCCACCACCATGTCTAAGAGCCAAGTCTTGTGTAACTGGAATATGCATTGGAGCCTCCTCTTTACCTGAATCATAAATTCCAAATCCAACACCGCTGACTAAGGTCTTAGAAGTTAAATCTGCAGGCAATCCATAATCGCTAGGTTTACCCCAAGTTATAAGGGTTTGAAGACACCATGCACCAATCAATCCAGGAGGCTCATACTCTCTTAAAGTCAATATTAATCTATTAGCACATCTCAAAACATCCTTTAGCAATGATTCCCTAATGCTGACAATAGCGTGTAAAGTAACCTCAAAGGAGGGAAGTATTTTCTTAAGAAGCTTCATTTGCACATCCACAGGAAGACGTTTCAATCCATCCAATATTGTTTCTCTACGTTCATCAATAGAGAGAAACTCATTGGCTAAACAAATTCTCGCTTTCTCCAAAGATAAATTGTAAAGCTTCATGTAAAATTCTTCCACGCTACCCCAACTCTTAAGCTCGTTTATTGGAGAAAAGAAGAAATTAAAGTTTGCATGAGGCCCTAAAATCAATTCTTCAACTCTAGCATTTTTTAAGCAATCCAAAGTTAATTCGCCACGTTCAATTGCATTTTCAACCTTTCGTTCCAGGTCTTGAGAGTCAGCCGCAAATATGAAGGCTCTCTCAAAACTTCTCTCAGGATGATGAGTCTTTAAGATAAGAGGCTTATCAATAAATTCACTAAAGCTAATACCATTCTTTGTAACCTTAAATTCAATAGGCTTTGGATAAGGTATGCCTGCCTTCTCGAGATACCAATAATAATCTCTTTCAATACCCCTATTCTCAATTTTCAATAGTCTTCTTGATCCAAATATAGGTACTTTAAAGTCGTTTTCTATTTTTGAACAATAATCATCTCCACCCACATAAACTGTAAAGGCTCTATTTGGAATTTGAATAGCCTCAAGATCAATCAAATCATCAGTATACTTTAAAATTTCATCGTATCTATTAAGAATTAAAACTGCATGGCACCATTCCCTAGTTTTCAAATCTTTTAAATCATTGACTACATAGACATCTCTCTTAACAATGCAGGGCAAATCTTCAATAAACTCATCAGGCTCACCAGCAATTGCATTCTGTAAATAAATTATAGCCCTCTCTTTAGTTGTATATATTATCGATTTGAAACCATAATTCCTAGCTCCACCCCAAGCATCTAATGCTGAATGCGACCCTATAATCAACATCTTGGGATCTCTAAAACCTTTAACTATCTCTTGCATCTCCTCCCTTTCAATCAAGCTTCGACCTCCGAATCTAATCGATATCTATGAGTCCCAATAGCAATCTTAACGGATATAATATAAAGCTAACCTTACAAAAATATATTAATTTTAAATAAACATGTAAATTTACATGGCAGCTAATTCTCACCCAGATTGGACAAATCCATTATAAAGTTAAAATTCAAACTATTTTCCTCTATAAGTAAAGGTTCCTTCAGGGGTTTTTATTATAACTTCATTAGATTGAAATGAACTTCTTTCAACCCTACCAATAACATATGCATCAACACCATATTTTTCAGAGATACTTACCACTTCATCTACATACTCTTCCTTGACTATTATTTCAAAACCAATACCCATATTGAAAACTTCATACATTTCACTCCAGTTAACCTTTCCTTCAAGCTGAATTAATTTGAATATTGGATCAATGGGGGGCAAATTATCCTTTATATAACGCAAATTAACGCCGATTCGAAGTATCTTAGTTAAACCTCCCCCAGTGTTATGA
>JANZKD010000025.1 GCA_025061245.1 Candidatus Culexmicrobium profundum | reverse complement strand
AAAATCATCAAACAATGGACATTTAGGATCCTCAGGATCGAAAAACAATTCTAACTCCATAATTGTAAATTCCCTCAACCTTATTGGACCCTGTCTAGGTGAAATTTCATTTCTCAACACTCTTCCTAACTGAGCAATACCGAGAGGAAGCTTATTACGCATAACTTCATAAACACGCTTAAAGGCAAGAAACATTCCCTGCGCAGCTTCAGGTCTAGCATAACCTATACTTTCACTATAGGGTCCAATGGTCGTTTTGAAGAGCAAATTAAACGTCTGAACAAGTCCCAGCTTACCACTACACTCCGGACATTTCACATTCTTCTCTTTAATGATACTATTAAGTTCTTCAATTGATAAAAATTCTACATCCCTAATTTCAGTTTGCTCAACTATTAAGTGATCAGCCCTAAATTTCCTATGACACTTCGTGCACTCAACAATAAAGTCTGTGAAATGCTCCAAATGACCTGAAGCCTCAAACACCCTAGCAGGCATAACCACAGGAGTTTCAATCTCAACGATGAAATCTTGATGACGTAGAATAAACCATCTTCTCCACTTTTCCTCAATATTTCTCTTAAGCGCTGCACCAAGAGGACCAAAGTCTATGAAACCTCTTACACCACCATATAATTCAGCTGCAGGCCAAATAAATCCCCGTCTCTTGGCAAGTTCCACTATTTTGTCATATTTATCCAAGTTCACAACCTCACTGCATAGTATTATCAATCAATAAGATAATTTAAGCTTTAAATTTCCAACGCCATAAACAAATTCAATTCATATAAATATAAGGTGTCGCTAATAACGATACATAACAGCAGAAGACTTTCCAAGAAAACGCTTAGATCTAGACTTATCATACTCAATTTCCAAGTGATCTTCAGTAACCATCAACTTCAATATACAGCTAGAAAGAATATTCCAAGCAAGATATAAATTCACTGACTTAAGCTCTGGGAAAATCAACTCAATAATAAAGATCTTTAGATACTTACTCCCACTTAAAACCAAAAATGGAAAACCAGAACTAATAAATTCTTTAATATAAATCTCACCTTTAAACTCAGCTAAATGTTTATTCAAGAGCCATTCCTCAAAATCCTTTAATGTCACTGAAACTCTACCCATAGACTACACCACTCAGATAAGAGTAAAGTATTTCACATCTAAAGATTTTATTACTTTCGGTTAAAATGAAGCTACTAAAATTCTATCTAAACAAAAGCAAAATGCACTTCGGCGGATTTGATCAGGACTTAAATAAATCTAAATTCATAATCTTCGGAGCCCCATTAGATTCAACGTCAACCTTTAGACCAGGCTCTAGATTCGCTCCAATGGCCATTAGAGAAGCAGCAAGCAACATTGAAACATTCAGCTTTAGAGCTGGAATAGATGCTGAAGAAATAATGATCTATGATGCAGGAGACCTCACTATAAATGAAAACTTAGAAAAAACCCTTGAAAAAATAGGGGAAATCGTAGAAAAAATCACTAAAATGAATAAAATGCCAATAATAATAGGTGGAGAACACACAATAACATATGGTGCTATAAAAAACATAAGCAGCAATATAGGAGTAATATCCTTCGACGCTCATCTAGATTTGAGAGATGAATACCCACTAGGGATAAAGTGGAGCCATGCAACAGTCATGCGTCGAATCTCAGAGAAAATAGGAGAAGACAAAGTATTCTTCATCGGCACAAGAGCAATATGCAGAGAAGAATATGAATATGCTAAACAAAAGAAAATCACATATATCACCTCAAAAGAGATAATGGAAAACAATACAGACAACATTGTGAATAGAATAATTAGAAAAGTAACAAACAGGATTGAAAATATATGGATAACCATAGACATTGACGTTTTAGATCCAGCATACGCACCAGGAGTAGGAAATCCAGAGCCAGAAGGAATAACAACCAAGCAATTACTAGACATCATGGAAAAAATAATAAAAAACAACATAAATGTCATAGGATTCGACGTAGTCGAAGTAACACCCATATTCGATAGGGGTGTAACAGCAATTCAAGCAGCCAAAATAATCCTAGAAACAACATGCCTAATCTATAAAACTAGATTTTTAAACGCTTAACAATAGGAGGTCTAACCTTATAGAATATCCGGTAATTACAAATAGGACAACGTGTCCCAGGTATCAACTCAAATTCCTTTAAATCAGCAATCTGATAACCACATCTACCACAACGATAAGGCATGAATAGCACCGTCAATAAAAACGCCTAAGTAAAATATAACTTTGACGCTTCTATACTATGTAAAGACTTATAAGACGATTAGAGTACAATTTCATTGGAGCTTGAGAGCCCATGAGTGAGATATGCCCAATATGTGGGCTACCGAAAGATCTATGCGTCTGCGAATCAATAGCCAAGGAACAACAACGAATCAAAGTAAAAGTTGAGAAAAGAAAGTGGGGAAGAGAGGTAACTATAATTGAAGGAATTAGCGATAAAGATATAGATCTATATGAAGTTGCAGCAACTCTAAAAAGCAAGTTAGCATGCGGTGGCACAGCGAAAAATGGCAGAATAGAATTACAGGGAGATCATAGAACTCGAATAAAAGAACTCTTAGTTGCATTAGGATTCCCATCAGAAAACATAGATGTAGAATAAATTTAATGTAAGTTTTTCTTTCATATAACATTAAGTTTAAGGAGTTATCCTACCAGTCTCACCAGGTAAGTATATGCTATGAGGCTTCATTTCCTCCATGCCAGTAGGAGTTAACCATGCAAGCTTAGCTTTTTCCCATAATTCAGGAATACTTTTACAGCCAGCATACCCCATTGCTGCCTTAAGTCCAGCAACCAACTCCTTAACAACACTAGCAACATCTCCACGATAAGGCACCCATCCCTCAACCCCTTCAGCAATCTCCTTAGCAGGAACAGCATAACGATCAATTGCAAATCTCCTAGCACGGGCAGAAGGACTTGCCATTCCCCGATACTGCTTATAATATCGTCCACCTATAGCCACAAGAGTACCAGGCGACTCTCTACAACCAGCAAAAATATTACCCATCATCACAGCCCAAGCACCAAGAGATAACGCAATCGCAATGTCACCAGATGAACGTATACCTCCATCAGCAATTATAGGCATTCGTACACCATATTCTTCCAATGCATCTGCAACCTGAGCAGTTGCAAACAATGTAGGTGAACCAGCCTTAGTAACCTCATATGTGGAGCATATGGAACCAGACCCAATACCTACACGAAGACCAGCAACATTTTCAATTTTAGTTATGACATCAACAGCAGCTTCATATGTACCTATATTTCCAACTATGACATCAGCACTAACATTTTCAATCAACTGCTTAGTAGAACTCATAACATTCTCATTATGAAAATGCGCCACATCAACGACAAGAATATCCACATACTTATCTAAGGCTTTAGCCCGCTTAATATCGAAGGGAGAAACTGCAGCTGCACATAAAAGTTGTCCCTCCTCATTTCTAGCTGCGTTAGGAAATTTCTCCCTAGCCAAAATATCCTTAAAAGTAATTAATCCCACCAATTTTCCATTCTCATCAACCACTGGAAGCTTCTCAATTCTATGCTCATGCAATATGCGCTTAGCTTCCTCAATAGTAATAGACTGAGGAGCTGTAATCACATTCTTAGTCATAACCTCCTTAACCTTAAGGAGGGGATTAGCAAACCGTACATCACGACCAGTTAAAATACCAACCAACTTTTCATTCTCAACCACAGGTAACCCGGAAATAGAATGCCTATGCATCAACTCTAAAGCATGCTCAACACTATCATCAGGAGAAATAGTGATGACATCACGAATAATAAAAGACTCAGCCCTCCTAACACGCTTAACCATCTCAATCTGCTCTTCAACACTACAATTCCTATGGATAACACCCAATCCACCAAGCCTAGCCAAAGCAATAGCCATCTCACTCTCAGTCACAGTATCCATAGGAGAAGAGATAAAGGGAATATTCAACCCATAATTTATGGTTACCTTAGTTCTCAAGTCAACCTCCCTAGGCTCAAAATAAGCCTTACCAGGCAAAAGAATTAAATCCCTAAAAGTAATAGCCACTTGAGCCTTCTCCAACTTACCTCTAAATCTCAATTAGATACACACTCCATTTTTTAAATAGGAATAAAATATTCACTTATTAATATAATGGTTGGTCAACAAGCAACAATATTAAGACAGTTAATGCAAACAGCATCAAACTCAAAACTTAACCAAGAAGAAATATCAAATCATAACAACTTAAAATTAAAAAATAAGATAATAATTCTACTTTTATGGTATAAATATCAATAATGGAGGGGGCAAACATGAGCATAAAAAGTGAACTTGGATTTATAAGGGTAGGAGCACACAGCCACATAAGAGGACTTGGACTAAAAGATGGAAAAGCACTAATTAAAGCAGACGGAATGGTTGGACAAATAGAAGCAAGAGAAGCTGCAGGAATAATTGTAGAATTAATAAAACAAGGCAAAATGGCCGGAAGAGGAATATTGCTCGCAGGTCCACCAGGAACGGGGAAAACAGCCATCGCAGTAGCAATAGCTAAAGAACTAGGAGAAGACGTACCATTCATAGCTATAGCTGGATCCGAAATATACTCCAGTGAACTAAAGAAAACAGAAGTGCTAATGCAAGCCATGAGAAAAGCCATTGGAGTAAGAATACATGAATTCAGAAAAGTATACGAAGGAATGGTCTCAGACCTAGATATAAAAATGACAAGGCACCCATACAATCCATACCAGCAAATACCAGAAAGCGCAAAAATAAAACTAAAAACAAAAAATGAAGAAAGAACATTAACCGTTGGATCATCAATCGCAAGAGAACTAATAGGTAGAGGAGTTGGAATAGGAGATGTAATATGGATCGAAGCAGAAACAGGAAGAATAACCAAACTAGGAAAATGCAAAGAATATGAAGGCCCAAAATATGACATTGAAGCAGAAGTACAAGTCCCAATGCCCACAGGACCAGTACTAAAAGAAAAGGAATTCATATACACAGTAACCCTACACGACTTAGACATGAGAATGCACAGTAGCTCAGGCGGACTATTCAGCCTATTCTTTGGAGGAAGAGAAGAAAGAGAAATCCCCCCAGACGTAAGACAAAATGTAGACAAACTAGTCAAAAAATGGGTCGACGAGGGAACCGCCGAAATAATTCCAGGAGTAATGTTCATAGACGAAGCATCAGCACTAGACATTGAAGCATTCTCATTCCTTGGAAGAGCCATGGAAAGCGAATTAGCACCAATAATAATCCTAGCAACCAATAGAGGAATAACAAAAGTCAGAGGAACAGACATAATATCACCACACGGAATTCCACTGGACATTCTGGATAGACTAATGATAATAACCACCAGAAAATACAGTGCAGAAGAAATCAAGGAAATCTTACAAATAAGAGCAAGAGAAGAAAAAGTAAAGTTAAGTGAAGAAGCACTGGAAACCCTAACCAAAATAGGAGAAGAAACATCACTTAGATATGCAGCTCAAATGCTAACACCAGCACAAATAATAGCAAAAAGAAAGGGAAGAGACACTGTAACAGCAGAAGATGTAAAAGAAATAAGAACACTATTCGCAGATGTAAAACAATCATCAGAATACCTAAAGAAATATGAAGCTGAAATGCTCAAATAAATGAAACGATGATAAAAATAACCACCGACACTATCCCAGAAGCCCTTCTAAAACTAAATGAAAAAATAGTATACAGCAAAGACAAGACAAAACCACTAAAAAACATTCTAATAAAAATTAACTCACCAGAAAAAAGACCCTTTTTCCACATAAACTCCAAAGAAAGAACAAGAAAAATCATTTTAAAATACTACAAGGGAATAACAGAAAACACAGAATTCAAAAACAAAATAGAAAATACTATCAAAAACTTGAAGAAAAGGAGAGAAACAATAATACCATTAAACTTAATATTTAAAGGCTATAATTTAGGAATCTACTTAAAAATAAAAGCTGAGAAAGGTAAAATCCGACCAACTCTATTTTACTTAATATGTAAGAAAATAGAAGAACTAAATGAACAAATAATATTTACTCAAATATTTCAAGAAGACCTATCCATGGGATTAAGACTTGAACCAGGACCCATAATAATAAGCATAAAGATGCTAATACCTCAAATATTTAGTAAACAATAGAGTAAAATAAGCAAAAATACTGATCGCCGATACCGTTGTTGTTATAAGCCAACATGAAATTTTAACATACGTCGCCTTAATGTCCCTGGAAAACTCAACTTAGTAAAGATCAAAGATATAAAGATTAATGGAACTGAAGTAAAGAAACATGAAAGAACAGAAGCACTAATTGCCTTCATAAGAGAGAAAACACGAATTGAGGGGGTTCAAAATTTCACCTCATAAATTAGGTTTTACCCTGGTTCAACCCTATACATTAATCTCTCTTTATATCCTACTATAACTCTATACCATCCACTAAGCTCCTTGTCTAGCGTTCTATCGTTTGTATCGACCAGAAGAGGTCTTCCTCTCAGAGAGATGATCTTTTGCTGGGTTGCAACTATAATTATATTTGGTTTTCCGCCAACTTTTCTTATGACAGCTGGGCTTATTTGATGATTTCCTCTACCAAATACATAGCCTTGCCCCCCTATAGGGCTTACAATTATCTTCGCTTTCTTTCCATCAATTATTTCGAGAATTTGTTTTTCGTTGAGATCCTTTCCTACTAGCTCCCCATTATATATTATATCTACACCTAAGAGTGAGTAGTCAAGGTTGAGCTTCTTTAATATCGTTTTGGTTGTTGTGCCAGGACCTATTATATAGTAACAATTATCCTCCATATCCTCTATTACATCTGTAGCGATAGCTTCTTGATTAAGTTTCTCATTAATCGAGGTAGTAGATTTTCCACCAACAATATATCTTTTATCAAAAGGTATTCTTAGGTAACCATAGAGCCTTACCGAAAATACTCCTTGTCTGAACTTTTCCTCATCGATATCCAGAACTTCTTGCTCTATCATATCTTTAATTTCTCCTTTAAGATACCTAACTGCGAGCTCACCAGCTGCTTCTGGACTTGAGGCGAAAACCCCAGAATACATCTTAACCCCAGCTGGTACACCAACAACTACAGCATCTAGACCTATGCTATCATAAATGTCTCGAGCTGTTCCATCCCCTCCAACGAAAATTATTAAGTCAACCCCTTGCTTTACCATCTCTCTAGCGGCCCGTTTTGTATCCTCTGCAGTTGTTCGAGCACTAGCAGGCTTCCCTATGACTTTAGGTTCAAAACTGCATTCAACTGCAACTCTTTCACCCATCTCTCCTTGGTATGTAAGTAGCTCTATCTCGTCTTTTATGGTCAATAGTTTTTTAAAAACTCTTTTTGCCCTCTCTGGAGACCAAGGTTTCGCTCCTAGTTTTATAGCTTTTTCAACAATATCCCATCCATCTGTTCCTTTAAGTCCTACTCGACCACCCATCCCAGCGATTGGATTTACTATTAATCCTACTTTTTTCTTTTCCATGAATAGCTCCCACAGATAAATCGTAAATAAAATATGAATTATAAATTTTGATAAAGGGAATACATAACACTACTTTTTACCATATTTTCGTAGGTACACTCTCCAAGTAGGTACCCATTTTTCTGGATCTTCTAGCATACTAAGATCCGCAATTTTATGAATAGTGCTCTGATGAGGAGCATTCCTAACTATTTCAGGATTCTCATAAGCTTCTTGTGCAGCTGTCTTCAATCCCTCTATGTATTCATCAAGGTCGTCTTTCGAATAAGACTCCGTTGGTTCAATAGTGAATGGCTCCGGAACTATCCACGGGTGATGGCTGGTCCATAGGTGGAATCCAAAGTCTGCCATTCTCCTTATTATATCTTCTACCCTAACTCCAGTATCCTCAGCTAGCTTTTCGAATGTATATCTAACTTGGCTTACACGGTACTTCGTCTTCGGGAATGAGATGCTTGCCCCCTTAACCTTCTTTAGTATTCGGGTCATAACGTAGTTATTGTTCAATATAGCTACTCTTGCAACCTCCTTAATTCCTTCTTCTCCAAGGCTCATCATCCAAGCGTAAGCCCTTACAACCGCTGGAAATACTCCATAGAACTCTCTGACTTTTCCAATGGTGTGGGGGAGATCATATTTCAGGTAATATCTCTTGTTTTTCTCATCGTACTCAACTACTGGTACCGGAAGGAAGGGTTCAAGTTCTTTCTTTACTCCAAGTGCTCCAACTCCCGGTCCTCCGCATCCGTGAGGAGATGAGAATGTTTTATGGAGGTTATAGAAGCTCATGTCGAATCCGAGATCTACAGGTCTCACTATCCCCATGATACCATTGGCGTTTGCAATGTCATAAGCGCATAACCCACCAACTTCGTGAACTATCTCAGTCATTTCTTTTACATATGGGTTAAATATCTCAGTATCTTCGGGGTTACATATTATTAGCCCTGCAGTACGTCTGGAAACAGCTTCTTTAGAAGCTTCCAGATCTGGATATCCTGTTTCTGGATCTGGAGGAATATCTATGACCTTGAAGCCTTTAACTTTTGGAGCTGCCGCATCTGAGGGATGGGAGAGGAGTGTTGTGATGATCTCATCTTTATGGTCATTGCCATGAACCTTGTGGTATTTGTATATTATAGAAGCCATTGTGAAGATGGCTTGAGAACCTCCACCCGGTTGGAAGGTGAATCTGTCAAAACCGGATAATTTTCTAAGCAATAGGTCAAGCTTATACATTATCTCGAGAGCTCCCTGGATAGTACTCTCATCCTGAAGCGGGTGAAGCTCTGTTACTTTGGGGGAGCGGACGAGAACCTCATTTATTTTCGGACTGTACTTCATAGTACATGTTCCTTGACCTATATCTATGTTTATATCTGCTCCAAGAGTTTCTTGAGAGAGACGTAGATAATGTCTCAATACTCTGTTTTGAGATATTTCAGGAAGCTTTGGAGGCTCTTTTCTTATCATATGAGGTGGAAGGTCGGATAGTCCATCTCCTACTACTTCTTCAATTTCTTTTTCCACTTGTGGGACTAATATTCCTCTTTCTCCAGGTGTACTGAGTTCAAAGATTATTGGCTCATCCCATTTGGCTTGGTGAAAGTTCTTCCTAAGTTTAACAATACCCATACATATCACCTCTTTCTCCGACCTGAAATAATTTCCTCGAGAGCATCATGAAGTCTATCTATGTCTTCCTTAGTATGTATCTCAGTAACACAATAGAGTGCTGAATTTCCGAGCTCTGGGAAGTCCCTTGATAGATCTATTCCACCAATAATACCATAGTCAAGTAAGCGAGCATTGATTTCCTTCACAGTCATGTTTGTAGCATTAAAGTCAACTACAAATTCCTTGAAATGAGGAGCTTTGAACCTCGGAACCATTACGCCTTCGATCTCTGAAAGCCTCTTCATAGCGTATTTTGATCTCTGCATTATTGTTTTTCCAATCTCCCACATTCCCTTTGGACCCATAAGGGCTAAGTAAACCCCAGCTACTATTCCCCAAAGAGCTGCAGCAGTACCAACGAATTCTTTAGACTCTGTAGGTGTTTCCCTAACCATGAAGGATGTTCTTTCAAATGCTAAGTCTCCAAATCCATATTCTCCCTCAACTATTGTTTTTGCAAGACCAAATATTCTGTATGGAATCTCCTTAACAAATTTTGGATCGTCTCTAGTTGCAACAAAACCCGCTAATCCTCCTCCAAAATTCATATGGATTCCCAGTGGTTGAAGATCTCCACATACAATATCTGCCCCATAGTGGCTAGGAAGCTCAAGAACTCCTAATGAGATCGGGTCAACACCTACTACAACTAGTGCCCCCTTATCATGAGCAATCTCCGAAATTTCTTTTCCTTGGGTCTCAATGAATCCAAGATATGATGGATTCTCGAAATACACGGCTGCTGTATTAGAGGGTATCTTGGATTTTAGATCCTCTAAATCCATCATACCTGTTTCAGGATCATGTTTAATCCATTTTATCTTTACATGGGGTTCTACATAGTTTTCAATAATCCTACGTCTTTCTGGAGAAATGGTGTCCACGATTAAGGCTTCATTTTTTCCGGTTATCCTACTTGCCATTCTTATTGAAGTACCTGCAGCATGTCCCCAACTATAAATCGGAACACTCACAACATCCATATCAAGTAGTTCTGCCATGAAACTTTGGTATTCAAAAAGCGCCTGCCATCTTCCATGATCTTCGTATGTTTCACCAGCATAAGCTGTCAGGAATTCGGCACGACTTGCGATTTCGTCACAGATCGCTGGTACATAATGGGGCCATGTACCTCCACCTAAGAAGCAGAGACATTCTTCGCATGTTTTATTCTTCGAAAGTATTTTCATCACATGACGCTTTAACTCATATTCAGACAATAGTGGCTCTGGAAGGCCGAGCTCGCCCTTGAATTGTAATTCTTTTGGAATTACTTTGTCAATAAGTTCTTCTATACTACTAACTCCTATTACCTTTAGCATTTCTTCTTGAACTTCAGGAACCGAATTCGGAATATAGGGATGAACGATTATCTTTCCATCCTTCTTAATAACCATTCCACGCCCCCCTAAGCGAGGCCACCCCCATCAACAACTAAAACCGCTCCAGTTATCCAAGAGGCCATGTCCGAAACGAGAAATAAAACTGCATTTGCAACCTCCTCCGGTGTCCCTATACGTCCTAGTGGTCTATTTGCAGCCTCTTTTAGAAACTCTTCCCACGGTATTCCAAGTTGAACAGCCTCTCTACGTAACATTGGGGTGTCTGTATCTCCAGGAGCAACACAATTCACACATATGTTATCTTTACCGTGATCAATCGCCATAGCCCTGGTCAAGTTAACAACTCCTGCTTTAGCAGCACAATAGGCAGCTGCTTTCGGTCCTCCTTTAAGACCCCATCCAGAACTAATATTTACTATACATCCCCCACCTCCTTTTTTCATATATGGAATAACATAATGACACATCAAGAAAGTTCCTTTTAGATTTACTCCAATAACAAGATCCCATTCTTCTTCTGTAAGTTCAACTACATCCTTACGGATTATTACTCCTGCGTTATTTACTAAGATATCAATTCTACCAAAGTCTCTATATATTTCTTCAACCGTTTTCTTACAATCAGAACTAGAAGTTACATCACACTTATAGAACTTCGCTTTAACTCCAAGCTTTTTCAGTTCTTCTTCTACTAACTTTCCATCTTTTTCATTTATATCCACAATGGCTACATTACTTCCAGCTTCAGCTAACTTTCGAGCTATCGCTCTACCAATTCCCGAAGCTGCTCCTGTAACTATAGATGTCTTCCCTTTAAGAGAGATGCTTTTTAGGATTTGTTCACTTACCAAATAGCTTCCCCTGTGCTCATAGTTTCAGAGTTTTAGGCAGAACTAAGGATTCATATATAATATGAAATTTAAAAATGTTATTCTTCTATTTTATACTTCTATCTTATATACTGGGACTTTTCCATGAAGTATACCAACCTTTCTGCCGTACCATTAACTTAAGAGATAATGGGCTATTACTAGCAAGACTACTCCTAGTCCTAGGAACGCGATTCCGTTAGTGAACCCTAGTAGGAATAAGATGTAGAGAATTATTCCTACACATGCTGCAGTAACAGCATACGGTAATTGTGTAACGACGTGATCAATGTGGTCACAACTGGTGAACGAAGAGCTTAAGACAGTGGTATCGCTTACTGGTGAACAATGATCTCCAAAGATTCCTCCACCAAATACTGCGGCTATACTAGCAATAACTTCTGGACCTAAACCGCCACTTAACTTATAAGCTAAAGGCACAGCTATAGGCATCATTATAGCAAAAGTTCCCCAAGAGGTTCCAGTTGTGGACGATATGAGCATTGATGCTAGAAATACTATTAATGGCACCAACCTAGCACTTTTGTACATGATCGCCTCTGCTACTCCAATAAACAGTATAGTAAGGACAATGTAGATGCCTCCTGCGTAGTTATCAGCTAATCACTATGCAGTTTGGGCAAATCCTGCTATCGGATTCCATCCGCAAGCCATATTGCTATAAAGAGGGATATTATAGGTCTTTTGGTCACTATGGCAAGTACAATAGCTAGAAGTGGGGGTAAGAGGGATAAAGGTCCAAACTCACTCATAGGGTATATCCTCAATCCTTTTTAATCTCTAATTTATCGATAAAGCCGTATACATATTTTCCAGCAGTCTCTCCTCCGTCAATGGTGATGATCGCTCCAGTAATGTATTTAGCTTCATCTAATGCGAGAAATGCGAATAAATCGGCTATTTCCTCTGGCGTTGCATGACGATTTAGTGGAATTAGAGAATTCACTTTTTCCAACATTTCTGGAGAATATTCAGCTTTCTGCATTTCCGTGAGTACATAACCTGGGCAAACGGCATTTACTCTTATCCAGGGAGCTAATTCTAAAGCCATAGTTTTCGCGAGGAGAATCATTCCTGCTTTTGAGGCGTTGTAATGAGCATAGTAGGGATGGCCTTCCATTCCATTTGTGGAGGCAGTAAATAGAATTACTCCTGATTTTTGCTTCATCATTCTTTTGGCAGCTTCTTTCGCACATAGGAATGCGCCATCTAAGTTTACTCTTAAAACTCTACGCCATTCTTCATAATCTAGCTCTAGGAATGGTCTACGAGAACTTATACCTGCATTTGCTATGAGGATATCTACGCCTCCAAGCAATCTATCTATTTCTTCAAAAGCTCTTGCAACTTGCTCCGGATCACCTACATCAGCCTTTATTCCATACAGTCCCGGATTTTCTGAAACTGCTTTTTTGAGATTTTCCTCATCTATGTCAATAATAACAACTTTACAGCCTTCAGCTAGAAATTTTTTTGCAGTCGCTAATCCTATTCCTCTTGCTCCTCCAGTAATTACAACTCTTTTTCCCTGTAGACTCTTATACATTCCCAAGCTTTACAACACCTCTTATAAAAAGAATTTCTCAGAGTTAGATTTGAACTTTCCGCAGTAATGCGAAGATGCTGTGTAGAGGGGTCTAAAAAATCTTATACTCCCTTAGCTACTAGAACCCTTCAACTTATTCACTATAATTGCTAAACTAATAGCTCCAACTTCGACCTGTACAAGGATACGAAGTGTAAGGCTGGGATAACCAGCCAGAACCATCTCTTAACAGCCATAAAAAAGTTAAAAGAAAATAAAAAAGCAATAATACCATTAAACCTAGTATTCAAAAACCAAAACTTAGGCATCCACTTAAAATTAGAAAGATACATCAACACAATACAACCCACATTACTCTACATAATATGCAGAGAAGTAAAAAAACTAAACGAACAAATAGCATTCACACAAATACTACAGGAAGATTTATCCATCGGCCTAGGATTAAATCCAGGACCAATAAAATAATTATAGAACTACTTTACATCCACAACCATTAACTTAATAGATAATGGAATAAACTAAGCCAAAGATATTAATCACTGATATCATCATAGTTATAAGCCAACATGAAACTTTTACATAGGTTGTTCTTATATCTCCGGGAAAGTTCAACTTAGTGAAAATTAATGACAAGAAGATTAATGGAATCGGCGTGAAGAAGCATGAAAGCGCTGATGCATTAATCGCCAACTTTAATGGTGAAACCCCCACCGCCAAGAGAATTGGAGAAACCAATAGAGCAAGGGAGCCTAAGATAACCTTCCAACCCGCTAAAATAGCAGCTCGAATATGAAGAACTTCCGCTAGATCCTCAATCAATTCATCCATTATCTTAAAGTTTGAAACAGCCATCACTGTTGAGGAAAGAAACGACGATGCAAAAACTCCAATAATCAATCCAGTTATAACAGTTTCACCCAACAGTGGCTTTAAGACTAATACTGCCTCCTCTAGAGCTTCAATTTTCAATCCTTGAGGATACAACAGTGAAGCACAAATAATAAGTATAGATGCATCAACCAGTGAAACAATAATAGCACCAATAGTAGCTCCAGTATACTCCAAAGTCAATTCCCCAAAGTTACCAGACTTCTGTGCAGCTTCGGAAGCTTCAAACAAGAAAGAATAAGCCGAGATAGAAGTACCTAAAATAGCCATTATAGTGATAATATAATCCTTAGAAGAAACAATATTTGGATGTAAAAATCCCCTAGCAATTTCACTCAAAGGCGGAAAAGTTATAATAGCTATTGGAACACAAACAATAACAATGAAACTCATCAAGGTCAAAACATTCTTAACAGTAGAAGAAGATCCCCTAACAGCAAATACACATATCAAAAGAGCTACTATCGGCGCCCAGAAAACTGGAGAAATACCAGTAAGAATAGAAAGAAAAACTGAACCCCCACCAATCTCAGCAGATATCAATGCAACATTGGTCGAAGCAATTGCAAATGCAACCAAAGCAGCAATTGAACTTCCATAATACATACGAACATTAGAAAGCAAACCCCTCCTAGTAGTTAAGCCAATTTGAGCAGTTATCTGTAAGATAAAGACGGTGAAAAACAATACAATCATAACAGTCCATAGCAGAGAAAAACCATAAGCCGAACCAGCATAACTAAAAGTCGCAATATCAGAAGCACCTAAATCAGATACACCTGCAATAATAGCAGGAGCTATAAACTTAAAACTATCAACTACTCTCCTCTTCAACTCCAATTTCATCTCTAACCCTCCCTAATCGCTATCCTTTTTTGAAAGTAACTGTGCCAACACTGACTCATCGATAACTAAACTGAGGCAAATTGCTCCATCACGAGCCTTAATATCATTAATTCTAAAGTATAGTCCATTAATTTCCCTAGAAGATTGCTGTTCAGCAACAGTTGTAGACTTCTCATCTGAAGCAGAATAGATAATAGTGGAACCTCCATATTTTTTGGCAAGCTTTCTGGCAATGGCATAATTATAAGCAACCGGGAAAACACCGACAATTAAATATGTTAAGAGTAAAGCTGCATCCTCGAACATTTCCACCACCACAAAATAATGTATACCTTTTAAGTATTGGGCATTTTGAATTTACCTTTGTAAAATGGCTTAGAAGAATACGAGGAGAATACAATACGCAAATGCCATTCAAATTATAAAAGAAATAAAGCAATTATAAACCCTATATTAATTCCATAAATTTTCTAACTATAAACTCAGGATTATCAGACTTAGTAATAGCAGAACCAATAATAAGTATTTGTGCACCCGCATCAATCATCATTTTAGCATTTGACAAGTTAATTCCACCTGCAACAGCAACTGGAATTCTAATTGAACGCTTAACTTTAAGGAGAATGCTTAAAAGTTCCTCCATCACAGTTAAACCCCTACGCTTTTGAACATCAACGCCAGTATGAAGACATATGAAATCCACCCCCAATCTTTCAATCTCCTGAGCCCGTTCAATAGGGTTAGAGACGTTTATTAAATCAATCATGATTTTTACATCCCGCTGACTTGCAGAATCAAGAGCCTCAAGAATAGTGCTATCATGCGCAACACCTAATACAGTAACAATATCAGCTCCAGCATCAGCTGCCAAAGAAACTTCAACACCACCAGCATCTATACATTTCATATCAGCAATTAAAACTGCATCACGAAATCTTTCTCTAAAAACTCTGATCACATCTACACCTTTGCTCTTAATTAGTGGGGTACCAATTTCTAACCAAGTTACGCCGTTTCTCCACGCAATAGATGCAATATGTAAAGCATCACTTATATCAATAAAATCTAAGGCAACTTGGAGAGTAGGGTATTTAAACTTCAATTCCCTAACCTCAAATGATTAATATACTTAAAGCATATATTAGAATATCAATTCACCGAGAGTGGTGAAATTGAAGAAACATGAAGTAGCCATAACATTGATTCTAACAATCATTTTCTCAAGCATAATTATAATTCCATCAACATCTCAAACTAATGACAAATACATAGTAGGAATAGAAACAACAATAGTCAATAAAGGAAACATGACCTATCCACTGTCAGACATGAACAAAATTATATTAATACCTGAAACTGAATATCAAAAATTAATCTCATTTAAATATTATATAAACAATGAAGAAGTCGGCTGGAAGATATTAGGATTAAACGATGAGGGAAACATAGAAGTAGAAGTATACAACGTTCCAACAGAATTAGCTCCAAATGAAAGTATAAACATTAAAATGATACTTGAAGTAGAAATTACAATGAGAACTCCTCCAAAAGACTTAACTCTAGAAAAAGCAGGCTCACTAGATGATATTCCAAAAGAAATTCTTGAAAAATATTGTAAAATGGAAGGATTATGGTCAAAAAGCGAAAATGTAAGCATCCTGGCAACCGAATTAGTCAAAGGAAAAGAAAATACACTACAAATATTATACACATTTATAAAGTGGATTGAAAATAACGTCAGATATCCACAATCTAATGCACCTAAAATACCATCATACCCGGATGAAACATTAAATCTGAAAGTAGGAGACTGTGATGATCAAGCAAATCTACTTGTAGCAATGCTTCGAAGCGTAGGCATACCTGCATACACGCAACTATCATTTCTATTCATAAAGGGTTTAGGCTCAAGAAAGAGGGAAAATCTACTTGGCGGACATCTAACCATTGAAACAATAGATGTCGCTGGACATGGATGGGTTATGGTATACATTCCTCCATGGGGATGGCTACCAGTAGATATGACATACTTTGAAAATGCAAAAATAGAATTTGGAAGAATAGTAAGCGTAAATGTCGAAGATCACATTACTGGTGCCGCAGTATTCCAATATACATCACTAGTAACTGAAAACATTATTAAAACAGATTATATAGAAGACTTAGCTAGATGGATTAGAGAATTAGACATCTACAATCTAAAGTGGACAGAAAAATATTGGATGAAAATAAAAGTTGAAACACCAAGCAGAGAAAGTGATGGAATTATAGTAATGTCAGCAGTAGGATTAGTTCTTCTCTCCATAACAGCATCCATACTCTACATTTACGCTAGAAAAAGAAAAAAGAAAGTAGAAGTAGAATACTTTTTCCCTCACAACAAT
>JANZKD010000024.1 GCA_025061245.1 Candidatus Culexmicrobium profundum | reverse complement strand
GAAATAACATTATGGAGATGTTGGCGTTGCAGGACAATTGCAAATCCATACAAGTGTCCTAAATGTGGATTTGAGGGACCATAGGAGATGAGAAAATGGGAAAAGTATTTGTTATCGTTAAAGTTTATCCAAAAGAAGCAGATACAGATTTAAAGGAAATAGAAAATGAAATTGCAAAGGCATTACCTGAGGGAATGAAAATAGTTCAAACAGCTAAGGAACCAATTGCATTTGGCCTATCTGCCCTTAAAATGGGAATTATAATGCCTGAACAAACTGAGGGAGGAACAACAATACTAGAAGAAGCAATAATGAGCGTACCATTAGTAAGTCAAGTTGAAGTTGAATATGTAACGAGGATGATGTAATCATAAAGATTTATTACAAAATATATACTTCAATATTATCGTAGTAGAGTCTAGAAATTGGAGAGCTGGGGAAATACATGTCTTTTAGCGAATCTGGAAGAAAAGTAGAAGTACAATTAAGAGTAGCTGAAGCTAAACAGAGAGACGTTGGTAGAGGAAAGGTTAGAATAGACTCTAGAGTTATGCGTAAATTGGGTGTTAATCCAGGCGACATTGTTGAAATTGAAGGTAAAAGAAAGACTGCAGCCATAGTCTGGCCTGCATACCCTGAAGACCAGGACATGAGAATAATACGAATGGACGGATTAATAAGAAAAAATGCAGGGGTAAGCATTGGAGAAAAAGTAATTGTTAGGAAGGCGAGAGCAAAGGCTGCATCAATAGTCAAATTGGCACCATCATCATTCTCAATAACCGTTGACAGTGCCTTCGTAAACTTCGTCAAGAAGAGATTATACGATTATCCCCTAACTCAAGGAGACACCATACTAATTCCAGTACTAGGTCAAGCCATACCATTCACAATAGTACTAACAAGACCAGCAGGAATAGTTTTAGTAACAGAAGACACACATGTCATAATTCTAGAGAAACCAGCGGAAGAGATAAGAGTACCAAGAGTAACCTACGAAGACATAGGAGGACTACATGAAGCAATTCAGAAAATAAGAGAAATGGTCGAACTACCACTAAAACATCCAGAATTATTCAAGAGACTAGGAATTGATCCACCTAAGGGAGTACTACTATACGGCCCACCTGGATGTGGAAAAACACTATTAGCCAAGGCAGTAGCTAATGAAACCGATGCACACTTCATATCAATCAATGGGCCAGAAATTATGAGCAAATTCTATGGTGAATCAGAACAACGCTTAAGAGAAGTCTTTGAAGAGGCAAAACAACATGCACCATCAATAATATTCATAGATGAAATAGATGCTATTGCCCCCAAAAGGGAGGAAGTAACAGGAGAAGTTGAAAAAAGAGTTGTTGCACAACTATTAGCTCTTATGGATGGACTTGAAGCTAGAGGAGATGTTATAGTCATAGGTGCAACCAATAGACCTAACGCTCTAGATCCAGCCCTAAGAAGACCTGGAAGATTTGACAGAGAAATAGAAATAGGCGTGCCAGATAAACAGGGAAGATTTGAAATCCTCCAAATTCACACAAGAAACATGCCATTAGCAGGAGATGTAGACTTAAAGAAGCTAGCGGAAATAACCCATGGATTTGTAGGAGCCGACTTAGCTGCACTATGTAGAGAAGCAGCCATGAAAGCTCTTCGAAGATACCTACCACAAATAGACCTACAACAAGAACGCATACCTGAAGAAGTCCTAGAAAAATTACAGGTAACAATGGAGGACTTCATGGAAGCCTTCAAGGAGATAACACCATCAGCCATGAGAGAAGTATATGTTGAAACACCAAGCGTACACTGGGAAGATGTAGGTGGACTAGAAGAAGCAAAACGTGAACTAATAGAAGCAGTTGAGTGGCCAATAAAATATCCAGACGCCTTCAAGAGGATGGGGATAAAGCCGCCGAGAGGAATACTACTATTTGGCCCACCTGGATGTGGAAAAACACTATTAGCTAGAGCAGTGGCTACAGAAAGCGAAGCAAACTTCATAAGCATTAAGGGACCAGAGCTCATAAGCAAATGGGTTGGAGAATCCGAAAAAGCAATAAGGGAAGTCTTTAGAAAAGCTAGATTGGCTTCACCAGCCATCATATTCTTCGATGAAATAGATGCAATCGCACCCATGAGAGGACTAGGCTACGGTGATTCAAGAGTAACAGAACGAGTAATAAGTCAACTTCTAACAGAAATGGATGGATTAATAGCTCTAGAAAACGTAGTTGTCATAGGTGCAACCAATAGACCAGACATCCTTGATCCAGCATTACTAAGACCGGGAAGACTGGATAGAATAATCTACATACCACCACCAGACTATAAGGCTAGAGTTGAAATCCTAAAAATCCACACAAGAAACATGCCATTAGCAGAAGACGTAAACTTAGAAGAAATAGCAAAAATAACAGAGGGATATGCTGGGTCAGATTTAGAAGCAATATGCAGAGAAGCTGCCATGGAAGCTCTAAGAGAGAACATAAACGCCAAAGCAGTATCAAAACGCCACTTCGAACATGCACTAAAAAGAGTCAGACCATCAATAACAAAGGAAATGATACAATACTACACCAGATGGATAGAGCAATACAAGCAAATGAAGCCAATTCGAACAAAACTACTTACATTCACATAAGATGGTGGTAAACATGGTTAAAGAACAAATATGGGTTTCAGAACCACTAGAAATAGCATTAATGACGATTCTAAGCAAAAAGGAAGCAATGCGCGACATCGAACTCTATGAAAACTTAAAACAAATGTATAATGACCTATCCTTCAGAGAATTTAACAAAGCATTAATGAAACTTGAAATTTGGGGAAAAATAATAGTAACAGTCACGAAAAAGGGAATAAGAAATGTTAGCATAATTAAAAGGGAGTAGAAATGGGGGTAAATTTAAGAGACATCATACCTGAAGAAGCATTAGAAAAGGTAGACATGCAATTCTTCAAAAATAAATCTCTAGCCATCGACGCTTACAATGCATTATATCAATTTCTATCCATAATACGTCAACCCGATGGAACACCATTAAAAGACTTTAGAGGTCGAATAACAAGCCATCTAAGCGGACTATTCTATAGAACAGTC
Organism: Candidatus Culexmicrobium profundum; assembly: GCA_025061245.1. Taxonomy (GTDB): domain Archaea; phylum Thermoproteota; class Methanomethylicia; order Culexarchaeales; family Culexmicrobiaceae; genus Culexmicrobium_A; species Culexmicrobium_A profundum. The sequence goes on along the minus strand of JANZKD010000024.1, from coordinate 14,508 downwards.
AATTTATTAGAAATTGGAATAAAGCCAGTCTACGTATTTGACGGAACACCACCTGAAATAAAGGAACTTGAAATAATTAGAAGAAAGAAAATCAAGGAAGAAGCAATAATAAAATATGAAGAAGCACTGAAGAGAGGTGACTTAGAAGCCGCAAGAACATACGCGCAACAAACAGCGAAACTAAATGAAGAAATGGTTAAAGACTCAAAAAAGCTACTGGATGCACTTGGAATTCCATGGGTTCAAGCACCATCCGAGGGAGAAGCTCAAGCAGCATACATGGCTAGAAAAGGAGACGTATGGGCCGCTGTAAGCCAAGACTATGACTCACTATTATTTGGCGCTCCAAAACTTGTTAGAAACTTAACCATATCAGGTAGAAGAAAACTACCTAGAAGAAAGGAGTATATTGAAGTTGTCCCAGAAATCATCTATCTAAACAAAGTTCTCGAAATATTAGACTTAACAAGAGAACAATTAATTGATATAGCCATACTTGTAGGAACAGACTATAATCCAGAAGGAGTAAAAGGAGTTGGACCGAAAACAGCTCTAAAAATAATTAGGAAACACAAAAGCCTAAAAAATGCATTAAAGGAAATTGGAAAAATACAATTTCCCGTAGACCCAGATGAAATAAAAAGAATATTCCTCTCTCCTCAAATATCCAATGATTATCATCTAGAATGGAGAGAGCCTGATAGAGATAAGGTTATTGAAATCCTATGTGAAGAACACAACTTCTCATTAGAAAGGGTAAATAAAGCATTAGATAGAACCATAAAAGCCTACAAGAAAAGTAAACAGAAGACACTTGAATTCTGGTTTAAAGGCAGTTAAACACGCCAACCATACCTACCAATTAAGGGTACAAATACGCATCCACCAGCAGTAAATGTCTTGAATTTATCCTCAGACAACTTCACACCAACAACAAGCTCTTGATAAAAACTTCCACCAATAGGGATAACTATTTTCCCATTAATTGCCAATTGATCTATGAGAGGTTTCGGCATTTTGGGAGCTGCAGCAGTAACCAGAATTCTATCATAGGGTGAAGCTTCTTTATATCCCAAAGAGCCATCACCCAAAATAACAGTTACACGATCATCATAACCAGTCCTCTTCAAATTATTCCTTGCAAATTCAACTAGCTCAGGTATTCTCTCAACAGTATAGACATGCCCCCACAGCTTCTTATCCTCATCTTCAGGTGCAACGATCTCAGCACAAACAGCTGCATGATAACCAGAGCCAGTGCCAATCTCTAAAACCTTATGTCCAACCTTAAGATCAAGCAGTTCACACATAATTGCAACCATATGTGGAGCAGAAATTGTTTGACCAGAAAATGTGGGAAGTGGTGAATCATTATATGCATATCTCCTATAACTAGCAGGTACAAACTCCTCTCTAGGAACCCTTAGCATTGCCCGTATAACACTAGGAGACTTTAAAATCCCCTCTCGCTTTAGCTTCTCAATTAACCTCCTCCTCATATACTCAAAATCTCTATTGACATTCATGTTAATCACATATATTTATGTAGAAGGCGATATAAAAAATGTGAAAATCATAGAAATTATAAGAGGAAAGGGACATCCAAACATAAGAGCCACACATAAATCCACCCTAGAAATAACTAAAGATCCATACTTAACTCCAAGAGGAGACTGCATAATAATCGTGAATGCAGATAAAGCTGCAATAGACTTATCGGAGGAAACAAAAAGAGCATTAAGAAGTGGAAGAAAAATTCGAATCCTAATCGAATTTGAAGGGCTCTGCGATGAAATAGTAGGTAGAGGACATCCCAACCTCCCCCTAACAGATCAAAGATCAATAGTCATTAGGAAAAGCACGTACATCTGCCCCCGCACAGTCTTAATAAAATCGAATAAAGCTGCAAGAGATTTAAACAGACAACTAATTGAAAAACTAAGAGAAGAATACTGGAAAGAGGTTACAGTGAAGTTTTACATTATTTAAAAATCTTGATATCTATTGCAACTTGCCACTTATATGGAGCTATAGGCTTCACCTTTCTCATAGAAGTGATAGAAAAGTCCTTCACTCCACATTCCTCCAATATTTCAACTAATTTGAGATAGGCTCTTTTAACAGGATCACCATCTCCACTAAAGCAGTAATAATGAATAATGCCACCAGACTTCACTAACCTAACGGCTTCATCTAAGAATAAATGTGAACTTTCAGGTAAATTCATAATTATCCTATCAGCAAAACTTTCACATCTAAATAAGTTCACAGTGTAGTTTGCATCACTTAATATTGGATACACCCAACCCCTAAGTTTATTTAACCTCAAGTTTTCATTCAAAAGAGCAACTGCACAAGGATTTAAGTCAATTGAATAAACATCTACTTGAGAATACTTTGCAATCATTATAGAAAAGGGGCCAACACCAGAAAACATATCGACAACTATCTCTCCATCTCTAACCTGCCTTGCAACTCTATATCTTTCAAAGGATAAACGAGGACTAAAATAGACCTTGAGAACGTCAACCTTAAAAACACACCCATACTCTCGATGAAAGGTGACTGATGAAAAAACACCAGCAATATGCTCCAACTCACGAATTCTAAAGACACCGTTAATTGCACTTTTCTTAGCAAAAACAGTTTTTACTTTAGAATTAACCTTCATCAAAGCTTCACCTATAAGATGCTTAAAAGATGAGAGTTCAGGTGGAATTTCAATTATAGCTATATCACCAATTATATCAAAGGATTTAGGAAGCAGGTTCAGCTCAGATTTCGACATAAAATCACGTAAAACCTCAGCAATACTACGTGGCCTAGAAAACTTATCCTCAAAAAAATCCATACACAACTGTGCATCCTGAAAATGGCTAAAAATAAGATTTAACTCCTCTTCACTAGGTTTCCTAATAAGTGGAATTATTATAAAATCATCAACCTTCTTAATCTTTTTACCTCTATGTATCAAGTTTAATCTACCTAGAAACTCTATTATCTTCTCACCATAAACTCTTCTAACTTTAATGGCTTCAATCATCATGAAAAAACACTGACCATAAAATAAAAAGATACCGCTTCCACTTGAGAAACATTGATAAGAATAATGGCGGGCCCGGCGGGATTCGAACCCGCGACCAACGGGTTAAAAGCCCGCTGCTCTTCCTGGCTGAGCTACGGGCCCTTATTTATGGTTTTAAAATGTTACAAATTAAGATTTCGCTTAGTACAAGTTAAATTTTTACTGTATAAATAGTGACAAATACATATAGAAATAACAGCTAGGATGCAGAAAATATGCTACTGTTTATTGGATTAGGACTCCATAGTGAAGATAACTTAACATTGGAAGGATTCAAACTATCTAAAGAAGCAGATAAGATATATCTTGACACCTATACAAGCTACATGCCTGGACTATCAATAGAGCGCCTAGAGAAATTACTGGGCAAAAAAATAACACCACTCAAGAGAAAGAACTTGGAATCAGATGACATCTATAAAATTATAGAAGAGGCTAAAAGGAAGCTAGTAGTCCTACTAGTTCCAGGAGACCCATTCATCGCAACAACACATATACAAATACGTTTAGAAGCTGAAAGAAGGGGTGTAAAAACTAGAGTAATTCATTCAGCATCAATATATTCAGCCATACCTGGAGAGATAGGCTTATCTAGCTACAAGTTTGGTAGATCAGTTACGATAACCTTCCCATATGAAAACTATATCTCAGAAACCCCATATGATGTGATAAAAGGGAATAAAGCACGAGGACTCCACACATTATTACTGTTGGATATTAACATTGAAAAGGAAAAATTCTTAACCATAAGAGACGCCGTAGAAATTTTAATGGCAATAGAAGAAAGAAGGAGAGAAAACGTAGTAAATGAGAAGACTCTGGTTGTAGGGGTAGCACGACTAGGAAGTCCAGATGCAACTATTAAAGCTGATTTCATGAAAAACATCATAAATTATGATTTCGGCGGACCGCCATACACCATGATTATTCCCGGAAAACTTCATTTCATGGAAGCTGAGGCACTTGTCATTTTAGCTAAAGCCCCATGCATAATTTTAAATTCTACTGAACATTAACACTTCATAGGCGAGAAGAATGGAACAAAGGAAATTAGCTGAGAAAATACAGAGCTACATAGAGGGATTAGACTATGTTTTAAGACAAATAGATAAGAGCAATATAAGAGAAAAGGAAATGAAGCAAATAATCGACCTAGCAGAAAAATATTTTTCAGATGCAAAATACTATTTGGCTAAAAAAAATTACATTACAAGTCTAGTATGCATTGTTTATGCAGAAGGTTTACTTGATTCACTGAGATTTCTTAACAAGATAGAATATCACTGGAAATTTGAAAAACCCGAAGCAAAGGGAAGAAAGGTGGTTATTGCAGGAACCTTTGACCTCATTCATCCAGGACATCTTTGGCTAATCAAAAAAGCCAGCGAATATGGAAAACTCACAGTAATAGTTGCAAGAGATGAAAACGTCAAACACTTTAAAGGACACTTACCAATAATTCCAGAGGAACAACGACTTCAAGTTGTAAAGGGATTAAAAAATGTTGATGAAGCAATCCTTGGACATACAAGTGGTGATATACTAAAGATAATCGAGGAAATTAAACCCGACATATTAATTCTAGGTCCAGATCAAAACTTCATATCTGAAGAAGAATTAAAGAAAGAACTAATGAATAGAGGGTTGAAAGTAGAAGTAATTCGTATAAAGAATAAGTACACCTCATGTCGATTTTTCAAGACATCAGATATTATTGAGGAAATAAAGCGTAGATTAAATAGAGATGCTAGTTAGCCGCCTCCTACAAGCTTCATGAGCCATCATTATTGGCATAGGAATATAATGCGATTTAATGCAATGCAATACTATGTCAATTGCAGTTTCTAAACTAATTTTATGACCCACACTTACAAACAATTGTTTACCATGACTTTTAATCATAGCACCTACAAGTTCACCATTAAGAATCACTGGGAAAACATTATCCCTTAAAGGTTTATCTAAAATGACATCGCCACACAACTTTCTCTTAGCCACTCCAATAGACGGAACATTCAAAACTAAACCCAAATGACATGCAAGTCCAAATTTTCTTGGATGCGCTCGACCATGACCATCTACAAGTATCACATCAGGTGTCGAAGATAAGCTTCTAATAGCTTTCAATATGGGTTGCAACTCTCTAAAAGCAAAAAATCCCGCAATATAAGGAAAGCTTACATTACAGGTAACTACAGCTTCCTCAATAACATTCATTGATGGAAAAGTTAGAGTTACAGCTGCACCCACAGCTAAATTACCTTTATATGAAGCATCAACACCACAAATAATCCTCGGCGGATAATTAAAGCAATCCCTCTCAATAACCTTATTTGACAAAAATAATTGAAGCATCCTTGCCCTTTCAGAATCAAATTTAAAACTAACCTTAGACTCCATTTACATCAAATAACAAGTTATAAACACCAATACTTTTAAGTTACCATACGTGCAGTCACATATTGAAAATGATTGTACCAAAAGAGATGATAGAGAAATACAAGCAGCAGGGCTACCACTTCATAGGTAACGCAGCAGTGGTAAAACCATGCCACTGGCTCAAAGCTTCACTTCTAAGTAAAGGAGAAAAACACTGCTATAAGCAGAAATTTTATGGAATACCATCCCACAGATGCCTACAAATGTCTCCGACAATAACATGTACACAACAATGTCTATATTGCTGGCGAGTACAAGAATCGGATTTAAAGATAAACCAGAGTGAAAAGGTAGAATTAAAGTATGAAGATCCTGAAAAAATAGTTTTAAAATCAATTTTAAAGCAAAGACAAATACTATCGGGATTAAAAGGCAATAAAAAGGTAGATAGATTAATGCTTGAAGAAGCCTTTAGACCAATACATGCAGCGATAAGCCTAGTCGGCGAACCAACAATGTATCCATGGATAGGAGAATTAATAAGCGCCTTCTTCTCACATGGATTCAAAACAGTATTCCTCGTAACAAATGGAACAATGCCGAACATTCTAAGCAAACTTGAAACAGAGCCAAGTCAACTCTATGTAAGCCTATCTGCACCAAATGAGGAAATATATAGAAAAGTATGCCGGCCCAAAATAAAGGATGGATGGAAAAGACTCCATGAAACTCTAGAGCTACTCCATAGTTTTTCATGTCCAACTGTGATACGAATCACTCTAGTAAAGAAACTAAATATGTGCAATGCAGAAGAGTATGCAAAGATAATTTCTAAAGCTGAGCCAACCTATGTCGAACCTAAAGCAGCAATGAGCTTAGGAGGATTTAGATGGAGACTCCCAACCAATTATATGCCAAAATTCGAGGAAGTAAAACAGTTTGGAAAGAAAATCGCAGATTATTGTGGATATAAAATTATAGATGAATCCTTAAATTCGAGAATAGTTCTTTTAAGTAGACTTGAAAGAGCTATAAAGCTAATTTAGAAAGCTATTTAATCACTTACCGGAACAAATTCCTCAACTGCACCATCCTTAGTTATGATTAACAAGTCAATTCCATCACCAGAAATTGCATCACGTGCAATAGCAGCCTTCATAGCACTTACTGCCAATTTTCTACCCTCATCTATAGTCATGTCTGGAGAATAATTTGACTCAATTATACTAATAGCTAATGTAGCACCAGTACCCACAGAAGCATATTTATCTTCAATCAATGAACCCAAAGGATCTAGAACAAATAAATGTGGACCAGATGGATCTACACCACCCACAATAGTTTCAGTAAAATATGGCACTAATTTCTGTCCATACAAGATCATTGAAAGAAGCTTAGCCAAACTGCGAACAGACATTGGACGCTTATAATCTAATTCATATAAGTTTGCCTCTGCCATCAATGATCTAGCTATAACCTGCATATCTGAAACAAGTCCTGCACATGCAATTCCAAGATGGTCAGTTATCTTAAAAACTTTCTTACCAACCTTACTTAAAACAGTATATCCATAAGCAATACGCTTCTCTGACGCTAAGACAACACCATCTTTGCATACAATACCTACTGCAGTTGCACCCACCATGCTCATATTATTTCACCCGCATCTATAACCCCTATTATAACCGGTATTATTAAAGTTAATCTACAAATTATTTATAGCGATATTAAACACTTAATTCTAAATTTGAAAATGAAAGTTGATAAAATCATATTTAAAGACTAAAAGAATAATAGTGGAAGGGTTCACTTATTCACTTGTATGAAAAATGACTTGAGGAAAGCAATAGCCAAAATAATAAGCGCTGGATTTCAGATAAGTCCAGAAGCTTTGGACTTATTGTCAAGAAAGGAAAATGCATATGAGATAACATGTAAGGTTATTGAAAGTTTAAGTAAAATGAAGAATAAACCTCTAATAATAACTCCTGAAATCATTTCTAACTTTGATGTTAAAGAAAAAGGAGAAGATGAAGAGTTAATAGATATTAGACAAATTAAACTTGAAGAAGTTATTTTATTCGACCCAACCGAACACATATTCACGGAAAGCGACATAACTGGGTTTATAAACTACTTTGTCAGCAGGTTTAAGAAAATTCGAAGAATTTTAATGAGTGAAAGATTCGATGTGAGAGGCGCAATTACAATAAAACAAGCAAGAAACTGGTCAACCAATAGGAGAGAAAAGGTAAAGATAATCGGCATGATAGCAAATAAGAAGAAAACTGCTGGAGGAGGATTAATCCTAGAGTTAGAAGACTTAACAGGAGTTATAAATGCAATTGTCAGTGAAAGAAATAGGGAACTGCTAAATAAAGCTGAAAAAGTCATAAAAGATGAAGTAGTTTGTATTGAGGGAAATGTTACTGGAGATGTAATATTAGTTTCAGATATAATGTGGCCAGAAATACCCATAGCAAGCAGGAGGATAAGAGGAGCCCCTGAAAGAATATATGCTGTATTAATCTCCGATCTACATATTGGTAGCAGATTCTTTATGAGATCAGCTTTTAACCGATTCATCCTATGGATAAATGGAAGAATAGGAACTGAGAATCAAAGAAAAATAGCTAAGAGAATTAAATACATTATAATTGCCGGAGACATAGTTGATGGCATTGGAGTATATCCTGGACAAGAAAAAGAATTACTAGTAAAAGACTTGAAGGTACAATACAAGATGGCTGCAGAATACCTAGCACAAATACCAGAACATATAACCATAATAATTATTCCAGGAAACCATGATGCAACAAGACAAGCTTTACCCTCACCAGCAATATTTCAGGAATATGCCGCCCCTCTATATGACATGAAAAACGTGAAGATGCTGGGAGACCCAGCATATATCAAATTGTACAAAACCACCTTTCTAATAACCCATGGAAAAAGCCTAGACGACATACTGGCTAAAGTACCAGGAGTAAGATATGATAGACCGGCAGAAGCTATGATTGAACTCTTAAGAAGAAGACATCTAGCTCCAGTTTATGGTGAAAGAACACAGTTAGCACCAGAAGCTAAAGACTTACTTGTAATAGAAAAAATCCCAGATGTATTTCACGCAGGACATGTACATACATATGGATACTTGAATTATAGAGGAGTATTAATAGTAAATTCAGGAGCATGGCAAGAACAAACAGATTATATGAAATCAATGGGAGTAAAACCAAATCCAGGTAAAGCCACAATAGTAGACATCTCCACAGGAAGAATTGAAAGTGTAATCGACTTCTCCGAAAAACATGAAATTGAAATTCCAATATGAAACATAGGAGTGATAAAATGAAAATAAGTGATATAGGAGAATGGTCATTAATCAACATAATATTTCAAAGAATCATAAAAGATGAAAAAACAGCTCTACCCTACGGAGATGATGCCATCGCAATACCATTCAAAGACCAAATACTAGTCATAAACACAGACATGCTAGTTAAATCCACTGATGTACCACCCGGAATGACCATGCAGCAAATTGGAAACAAAACAGTTGTAATGTGTATAAGTGACCTAATAGCTAAAGGGGCACACCCCATAGGCCTCATGTTCGCATTAGGATTACCATCTGAAATGAAACTAGAGGAATTTCACGCCCTCATCGACGGACTAAATAATAGTGCAAAAAAATATGGCACACATATTCTTGGAGGAGATATAAATGAAGCATGCGAATTAATTGTATCAGGAACAGCAATAGGCGTAGCTAGAAAAGTTGTTAGTAGATATGGAGCCAAAGTGGGAGACATAGTTGCAGTGACAGGGGAATTTGGAAACACAGCAGCAGGACTAAAAATTCTACTCGACAAAATAGAAGTACCAAAGCAATTGGAAAGAAAACTTGTAAAATTTGTATATGAACCAGAAATTAAGTTAAAGGAAAACCTAACCCTAGTGAATAGTGGTGCAGTATCCGCTAGCATTGATAGCAGCGATGGACTAGCAACATCACTTCATGAAATCGCTGAGAAAAGCAATGTCGGATTCAAAATCTGGAAAATGCCAATATCAAAAATAGCCAGCAAATTTGCTGAAATAACAGGTGTTGACCCCTTCGAATTAACATTTTATGGTGGAGAAGAATACCACTTAATAGTCACAATAAAAAGAGAAATGCTAGAAGAAACAATAGAAAACATCAGTAAAATTGGTGGAAAAATAATACCAATAGGCGAAGCAATTAAAGAGAAGAAGATAATTTTCATAGAAAAGGGAAAAGAAAGAGTTATTGAAAAAAGAGGATGGGAACACTTCAAATAAAAGTTGTTGGTGAAAAAGCTTCATGAGAAACGTAAACCAAGTAACCATAATTGATGGGTACAATGATGAACCCGCAGGGCTAGGTGTACCTCCATACCTAGACATCTATGCTAGATATACAGCAGGAGCTATATGGACATATGATAAAAGCATAAAAATTCACTACTTCACCATCGATGAAGTAAGAGAGAACTATAATCAAATACTCAAAAAAGCCAACAAATCTGAAATCGTAATCCTAATTGCTGGAATGATTGTCCCAGGAAAATATCTAGGAGGAACACCAATAAAAACAAAAGAAGTACTACAAATTGCAAAGGCACTAACAAAACCAGTAAAGATACTTGGAGGACCCGCAGCTAGATTTGGCTTTGGAATCGAAGGAGGAAGAAAAACAATAACAATTAGAGAAATAGAAGAGGAGTTTGACATAATAGTAAAAGGCGATTTAGAGATAGTAGTTTACAACTTATTAAGAGAAGGCTTAGAAACAAGCAAAGTAAATCCAGAGGAAAGAAGAGAAAATGCACATCAAATAAGAGAATTTGCAATTAAGGGAGCAAAAATAGTATTAGACCACCCAAACTATGGATTAAACTTGATATGTGAAATTGAAACTTATAGGGGATGCCCAAGATTTATAACTGGATGCTGCTCATTCTGTGCAGAAATACTCCATGGTCTACCAGATTTTAGACCCATAAAAGATATTGTCGACGAAGTTGAAGCCCTATATAATTTTGGTGTAAGAAACTTTAGACTGGGAAGACAACCAGACATATACAGCTACATGGCCTATGGCGTAGGAGAAACAGAATTCCCAAAATTAAATCCAGATGCATTGAGAAAGCTTTTCTCCTCTATAAGGCGAATTGCACCTAATTTAAAGGTATTACATATTGACAATGCTAATCCAGGCGCCATATATCACCATCAAGAAGAAGCCATTGAAATAACAAAAATTATAGTTGAACATCACACTCCAGGAGATGTAGCAGCCTTTGGAGTTGAAAGCGCTGACCCCAAAGTAATAAAAGCCAACAACTTAAAGGCTTATCCTGAAGAAGTAATCAAAGCTATTGAAATCATAAATTCAATAGGTGTAAAAAGAGGATACAATGGACTCCCAGAACTACTTCCAGGCATAAACTTCGTCTATGGACTAATTGGAGAAACAAAGGAAACCTATGAATTGAACCTTGAATTCATGAGAGAAGTCATGAGGAGAGGGCTACTCGTAAGAAGAGTAAACATTCGACAATGCATCCCCCTCCCCGGAACACGAATGTGGAAGGTAGGGACAAAAATAATTCAACGCCATAAGAAAATATTCAAAATATATAAAGACAAGATGAGGAAAGAAATAGATTTACCCATGCTTAGAAAAGTCATTCCAACATGGACCATTCTTAAAGAAGTATACCTAGAAGAATTCGATGGAACATTAACATATGGTAGACAAGTTGGATCATATCCCATATTAACTTGCATCCCAATGAAGCTTAAGCTCAAGAGATTTATTGATGTTGTAGTGGTTGATCATGGCTACCGCTCCATAACAGCACTTCCGCATCCGATTAAAATAAACATGCTCAACATGAAAACATTAACCAGAATCCCAGGAATAGGAATGAAAAGAGCTGCAAAAATCATACATAAAAGACCGATAGGAAACCTTGAAGAATTATCTTCAATAATAAAGGATGATGAACTTTTAATTAAACTCAAAAAAGTTATCGATTTTTCGAAACGATAAACTCATAAGTCATACTACAGAATATCGAAATGGGCCCGTAGCTCAGCTAGGATAGAGCAACCTCTAATAAGAGGCTCGAGCCGGCCTTCTAAGCCGGGGGCCGTGGGTTCGAATCCCACCGGGCCCGCCATAAACATTAAGTTAACTGTAATTGAACCATTAGCTGATTTTAAACCAATTTAGATTACAAATCTCTCATAATCAACCAACTTAATTGCTAAGATAAAACATAGGAATAATATTAATGAAACAAATAAAAGGGGAAACTGCATCTTCATCAAAGAAGTCAAATACGATACACTCCCCATAATTCTAGCCATGAAAACAATAAAGTTTATAGCAATCAAGCTAATAATCGCAGGAATATACAAAACCAAGATATTTCTAGAAATAAGCTGTAATAATCCAATATTAACTATTAAGGAAAAAGACAATAAAGGGTAGGCTAAAAATAGAGAGAAAAGCATTTCCCAACTTAAGTTTAAGTTGATGCCACTAATTATACAAGAAATATATGCTACCATAGAACCTAGAGAAACATACAAATATGTTAACAAGAGTATTGACAGAGATTTCCCAACAATTATAATTGCCGGAGATAATGGTAAAGTAAGGAGATATTCAATAGTCCTAGAACTTTTCTCTCTAGAAAAGAACTGGCTACAAAGAATTAATGGCAAAAACATTGCATAGGGTTGGAAAAGATAAAAGAAAGCATATGACGCCCTTGATTTACCAATCAAAAAAGGTATGAGTGATGAAGGTAAAAGAACACCAATAAAGAGAACTATAAATTGCAACTTACTTCTAAAAACCATTTTTAAATCCTTTCTCATTACCAGTACTACTCGCTTAAAACTATTCAGAAACAAATTTCCTATACACCTCCTCCAATGAAGACTCCTCAACTCCAATGCTCTTAAACCTACAATTAACCCTCATTAAAATCTCAGCAATTTTATTTGGATGTGAATCAACAAAAATTTCCAATTTCTCTTTATTAACCCAGAAGGATAAAGCATTAGATTTAAAAGCATTAACAGCTAGAACAAAGTTCTCTTCATCAAAAAATGTAACCTTAACAACACCTCTAGAAAGCATCTCTTTAATCTCACTTTTAACACCTTGAATAACAAGCCTACCCTTATCTAGCAATATAATTTTCTCAGCTAAATCATCAATCAACACCAAATCGTTAGATGTTATAAAAATAGTCTTCCCTTCATCCCTCAAAGACTTAATTAAACGTTTAATTCTTTCCTGCCAAGTTAAATCCAAGAAAACGAGAGGTTCATCAAGAATTAGAAGCTCAGGATTATGAATTAAAGCTCCAACAAAAGAAAGTCTTCTCCGCATACCCTTAGAAAGTTTACCAACAATAGTATCCAATTCATTCTCTAAACCAACCTGTCTAAGTAAGTCCTTCAACTTCGATCTTCCAGCATCCAAGTTATAAACTCTGCTGAGAAAAAGAAGATTATCATATACTGTAAGTTCATCATACATACTGTCAAAATCCAATAGTAGACCAATTCTAAACTTAATATTAACATTATTGAATGGATTTTCACTAAAAACTTTCACCATCCCCCTAGTAGGTTTAAGCAATCCAGCCATCAACTTAGAAATAGTAGTTTTACCAGCACCATTCGGGCCAATACAACCTACAATTTCACCATAATTCACCCTAAATGAAATACCATCAATTCCAAGTCTGCCAGAGTAAAACTTAGAAACATCATTAAATACAGCAATAGGATTACTCATCAAAATCACCAAGCAAGCATACTACCTAAGATTACTTCACAACCCCAAATACATTTATTTCCTAATGCTCCACCCATTTTCATATTACTCCAACAACACACCTCAACATAAAACTGAATCGAATAGAAGAGCGCATACATACTTCAAATAAAAATATGATACTTCTAGATTATTAAATTTAACACAATATTCTTTAAAGAAACGCAAAAATTCATAACATAAACATCTATTATTTAGTACTAGAAAGTAGAATGCCAAAATTAGAATAATTGAAAATAGAATTAAAGATTAATTTTTAAAATAAGACTTGAAAAATGTCTACGCGCAATTTGACCAGCTAAATCAAGAACCTTATCTGCCCGTTCAATAATTACGCAATCACTCGTAGCAACCACCTCACCATAAGTTAAGACAGCGATATCACTCTTCTTTATAGCTCTAGCATCACCGTCAATACCATGCCGCCTCAAATAACTCCTTACATTCGAAGCCAACTCACCACTACGACTTACAGGGCTGTCAAAGAAAAATAGAGTTTTTTGCGGATTAAGAGTAGAAACATAGTCTAATATTAATTCTATAGCCCTAAAGGTGTAATCTGAAATTACATATTTACCGAAAACAGCGGAGACATCCCTTATAAATCCATCATCACACTCTACTAAGACCTTCCCCTTCAAACCACTTTCTACAGTAATTAACACATTAAAGCCATCTATTGCAAGGATTTTACCATTAACAAAACTGGGTGAAACAAGTTTTTCCCTATGCTTTCTAACTGTTTCCTCATCATAGACGGCGCGATATAAAATTGCACGTTCATCCTTAGTTAAATGATATCGATTGGCAACAAATATTGCCGCTGACTTTCTAGTATATCCTCTACTTAGAAGATACCTCATATCAGTTACTGCTTCCTTAATCCTTTCAATCGAAATCATTTTTTCACTCTATATAGATTGCTGGGCGGAGTGGCATCGCTAAGTTTGCACGATTCTCGGGATCAATTCTTTCAGGATCATCTGCATAGAATAATATGAACTGGCAGTTAAACTCCCTCTCAAAGAAAGTTTTTGCATCTTGGAATAAGGTCGTTTCATCTATTTTGACTTTAACTCTAAAGTTACGTTCTTCATCTGGAAGATTTATTAAATCCTCAAATGCATACCTTATTACCTTTAATGCCTCCTTTCTC
>JANZKD010000023.1 GCA_025061245.1 Candidatus Culexmicrobium profundum | reverse complement strand
TATGAGCTGTTTCTCTATTTCATCTATTATAATAAAATCGTTTCCACAGCCATGATATTTATAAAATTTAATTTTGATCTTCAAGATGTCACCACATATTATTTTGCTATTGTTTATTAATTTCTGTGGATACTTTTCCCTAATTACTTAATAATTATATTTGATTTAAGGTAAAGTTATGGTGGAGGTATATTCTTGGTAGGATTGTATGCTGATTTAGTTGTGTTAAATGGAAATGTGATTACGATGGATGATGAAAATCCTAGGGCTGAAGCTATTGCAGTTAAGGATGGAAAAATAATTTTTGTCGGTTCCTCAAGGGAAGTTAGAGAGTTTATAGGTGATGCGACTCGAGTTATTGATTTAAAGGGGAGAACTGTGGTTCCAGGTTTCATTGATACGCATATTCATTTAATTGGATTTGGTTTTTCGTTGATGTGGATTGATTTAAGGGATGTTGCTTCGATTGGTGAGTTAAAGGAGAAGGTTAGAAAGCGTGTTGAAGAAGTTAGTGAAGGTAAGTGGATTTTAGGTAGAGGCTGGGATCAAGAGAAATTCGCTGAAAGACGTTATCCCAATAAATGGGATTTAGACGAGGTTGCACCTAACAATCCAGTTATACTTCGAAGAGTGTGTGGTCATATTTGTGTTGTTAACTCTAAGGCTCTAGAGATTGCCAATATAACCAAGGATACTCCTGATCCTGATGGGGGAAAAATTGATAGAAACGAAACCGGGGAACCCACTGGAATTTTAAGAGAAAGGGCTATGAGCTTGGTTTGGGAGAAAATTCCTCCTCCAACACTTGAAGAATCGTTGAGGGCTGCAGAATTAGCTTGTAGAGAAGCAACTAAGCATGGTATAACTACAGTTCATTTTGTATCAGCCACTCCTGAGGAGTTTAAATTGCTCCAACTTCTCAAGCAAATGGGTAAGCTTAAGCTGAGAGTTTGCCTATATATTGGTGGCAAAGTCTTAGACCATGTCTTAAACTTGGGTGTTTTACGTGGATTTGGCGATGAATTTTTGAAAATTAATGGAATTAAATTATTAGTCGATGGTTCATTGGGTGCTAGAACTGCAGCTTTAAGAGAGCCGTATGCTGATGATCCTAAGAATCCAAATAATAGGGGAATTCTAGTAATGCCATACGATGAGTTAAAGAATCTTGTTGAAAAAGTCCATAGTGCTGGACTTCAACTTGCTATACATGGTATTGGTGATAGAGCGATTGAGTTGATAATTAATGCTGTGGAGGAGGCTTTGAACAAGAATCCTAGGACTAACCATAGACATAGAATTGAGCATGCATCAATAATTGATTTAGATTTAATTAGACGAATGAAGAAGATTGGAATGGTTGCGGCTGTTCAACCAAGATTTATTATATCTGATTTTTGGGCGGTTGATCGTTTAGGTGAAAGTAGAGCTAATTGGATTTATCCATTAAAAACTTTTATGAAAGAGGGAGTTCCCATTGGTGGGGGTTCAGATTGCCCTGTAGATCCACTTGACCCAATATATCAGATATATTCTGCAGTTACGCGAGGAAAATATGAGAATATCAAGTTGTATAGTTATACTCCTGAAGAATGCTTAACCCCCATGGAAGCTTTAAAAATCTTCACTATTGATGCTGCTTACTTGGGATTTGAAGAAAATCTGAAGGGTTCAATAGTTGTTGGAAAACTTGCAGATCTTACAGTGTTATCCGATGATATTACTAGTGTTCCTGAAGAGGATATTAAGAATATAAGGGTTTTAGCAACAATCGTCAATGGTGAAATTGTTTTCTCTGAGCTCTAACTTCCTAAACCTTTTATATCTTTAAGTTTAACGTTTTTTCGGGGATTTTTTCTTGTCTAAAGGTGACGTTCCCAAAATAATTGTAGAGCCTCCAGGGCCTAAAGCCAAGGAGATAATGATGGAGGATAAACGATATTTAATGCAGTCATTTGTGAGATGGTATCCATTAGTTCTTGAAAGTGCTAAGGATTGCATCTTAACTGATGTTGATGGAAACAAGTATATAGATTTAAATGCAGGAATCGCAGTTATTTCGGTAGGTCATTGTCATCCTAAAGTTATTGAGGCAATAAAACGGCAATGCGATTTATTTCTACATTACTCTCTAACAGATTTCCTCTATAACCCAGCAGTTGTTTTGGCTAAGAAGTTAACTGAAATTGCTCCAGGTGACTTTGATAAGAAAGTTTTCTTCTGTAATAGCGGTGCTGAAGCTGTTGAGGGTTCACTAAAGGTTGCAAGAGCATATTTTAAGGGCTCGCGACCCTACATTCTTGCCTATATAGGAGCATTTCATGGACGACTTTTCGGTTCAGTTGCCTTGACTTCAAGTAAGCCTGTCCAGAGAAAATGGTTCTCCCCTCTTCTACCATGTGTTGAGCATGTGCCCTACCCCTACTGCTATCGATGTCCATGGAGACAAGAGTATCCTGAATGTAATTATTGGTGTGTAGATTTCATTGAAGAGTATTATCTTAAGAAGTATGTTCCACCAGAGGAAACATCATGCATTATATTTGAACCGATTTTAGGTGAAGGTGGATATGTTGTCCCACCACGAGGATACTGGTCTAGAATTAGGAAGCTATGTGACAAATATGGTATTCTAATGATTTCTGATGAAATCCAAGCAGGTATGGGTAGAACTGGTAAGTGGTTTGCCATTGAACATTGGGGTGTTTCTCCAGACTTAATTGCAGTTGCGAAGGGTATAGCTGCAGGTTTACCATTAGGAGCTATTATTGGTAAAGCGGATATAATGAATTTGCCAAAGGGAAGTCATGCATCAACCTTTGGTGGTAATCCTGTTTCATGTGCAGCTGCAAGTGCAGTTATCGATGTAATTAAAGAAGAGAAACTTTTAGAGAATGCAACCAAAGTTGGCGAGTATACAATTAAACGATTTAAAGAAATGCGAGAGAAAATGGAGATTATTGGTGATGTGAGAGGAAAAGGTTTAATGATTGGAATTGAACTAGTTCGAAACAGGAAGACTAAGGAACCAGCTGTCAATGAGATACGTGAATTCCTAATGAGATGCTTTAAGCGGGGTTTAGCTGTAATTTCAGCTGGAAAATCAACTATTCGACTAGCTCCACCATTAACAATAACCATTGAATTAATGGATACTGCAATAAACATTATGGAGGAAGTATTAAAAGAAGTTGAACGGGAAATGTTACAGTAATTCCTCAAATTTTTTCTTAATATTCTTTATTCTCTCGTTAATTTCTTCACTGCCAATTTCTCTAATTTTCATTAAACTTCTAACAACTTCCACTCCTCTTTGCATTCCTTCTGGTAATCCATATAATTTCCATAATTCATGTTTAATTATGGCGAGTTTAATTAGCATTTCTCTCTTCAATTCACGTTCAACTTGAAATATTTTCTCCCTATTGTATCCATATTCTATTCCATCAATCAATGCTTCTGTAAATTCTTCATGGATATTTTTTGGCCTATAAACTCCAGCATATAATTGCATCATCTTCTCCCATATTTGAAAAGCAGGATAAGGCTCTATTTCCATGTGAATTTCAGGTAGATTGAAGAGTGTTTTTCTTCTTCTAGCTTCAATCATTTGTATTGCAGCTGGCAGTGGATTCATGACATGCCAGAGACAGTAGTATTCTTCCATTTTTATTCGGTCAGCCTCTTTATTAATTGGCCTATAAGTCATGTGATAATCAGTCATCCATGTTTTTTCGAAGTCAACTATGTGGTTGGCTAAATGTGAATTGGTCATAAGTCCTGGACCCCTCAGTATGGTTCCATGAATTATATTATAGTTATGATGTAGTTTCAAGTTATATGCACATGAGGATCCAAGCCATCTCAAGTAGTCTTTACATTCTTTCACATCTATTATTTCTTCTATTTTAGGGAATAGTAGTGCGTATAATATTTCATCTACCCTAATATCGCTTGGTTCAATTGCAAAGAAGCAGGCAGCCTTTCTAGACTGTACATTACCTTTAAAGGCTTCTAATATTTCAGGTATACTTTTAGATTTTAAGAAGCTAAATAACTCAAATCTATCTTTAAATGTTATTGTTCTAATGTTTTCATAGATACCATAACCTATCGGTTTTGTTGCTGGAAGATTTAATTTATATGCCTCATTCATCCAGTGGTATTCATTTTCTGCTTCTTCAATGGTTAGGAATCCCCATATTAATTGTCCAAATCCAATATATGCTTGATTGAGAAAGTATGTGTATATTTGATTATTGATGTAGATAGGTCTTGAAATTCCTGATGGTATGCCTATAGCCTTAGCTTTAAACCATTCATTTCTGAGCTTGAATACTATGGATCTATTTCCACTGGTGAATCCCCTGTTAATCTCTGTCTTTTCATTAATGATTTTGCATTGAACTGGTATTTTGCTTTTGTCAAACGGATATTTTGCGCCATCAACTAGCTTTACTTTACCTTCAATTAAGTAGAACTCTACCTTCTCTCCTCTTAATAATTTCATGAGATCTTCCATCAATTTCATCATCTAAATGTCTTGGTGGATGTGCTATTTATTGGTGTCGTAGCTATATTAAAATATCAAAATTTGCCGGTGCATCTATTACTTAATTTAATGTCATATTTTTCTAACTTTTATACAATTTATTTCCAATAGTTAATAGTAAGATTTTTATAATTTATGGGCTTAACAGTCATTGCTCATGAATTACCGAGTCTGATTGGTGAAGATTATGTTTCACGAGAGGCATCACAACGAAAAACCAAAAAATGGAGGCCTCTGAAATGGAAAATACGATAGGTGACATACTTGTAATCGGAGGTGGAGTGGCTGGCATTACAGCCTCCTTAGAACTTGCTGAAAAAGGATTCAAGGTCTACCTAGTAGAGAAAGAGCCCTCAATTGGAGGTCATATGGCTCAACTCGATAAAACTTTCCCAACTCTCGATTGTTCTATCTGCATTCTTGGACCTAAAATGGTTGAAGTTTCTAGGCATCCTAATATTGAGCTTCTTACATATTCTGAAGTCATAGATGTAAAACCCATAAAAAACGGCTCTATATTTAAGGTTAAAATACTTAAAAAACCACGATATGTAGATGAGGAAAAATGCATTGGATGTCGAAGATGTGAAGAAAAGTGTCCAGTTAAAGTTCCCAGTGAATTTGAATCGGGGATGGGTTTAAGAAAAGCGATTTATATCCCCTTCCCTCAAGCTGTGCCAAATGTTGCAACCATTGACAAAGATCATTGCCTCTATCTTAATAAAGGTGTTTGTAGAATTTGTGAAAAAGTTTGCCCTGCAGGTGCAATTAATTATACCCAGAAGCCTCAAGAACTTGTAGTAGAAGTCCCTTCCATAATTGTTGCGACTGGCTTTTCTCTCTTGGATCCATCTATTCTGCCACAGTATGGATATGGTAGATTCCAAGATGTTATAACCTCGTTACAATATGAACGCCTTATGAATGCTGCTGGGCCTACGGGTGGAGAGATCGTTAGACCTTCAGATAAAACGCATCCAAGCAGAATTGCAATTATTCAATGTGTCGGATCCAGAAACAAAAAAATAAAAGATTATTGCTCGCAGATTTGCTGTATGTATGCGGCAAAACAGGCCATAGTTACGAAGGAACATGACCCAAATATAGATGTAATGGTTTTCTATAATGATCTAAATGCACCTGGCAAAGGTCATGAAGACTTACTAAGAAGAGCTACTGAAGAATATGGAATTAAATATGTGAAAGGGTTACCAAGCGAAGTTTTATGGGATGAGAAAAGTAAGAAATTAATAATAAGGTATTCTGATCTTCTCAACGGAGAAATTAGATCTGTAGATGTGGATTTAGTAGTACTTTGCCCTGCAGTAGTTCCAAGTGATGATACTTCTAAATTAGCTGAAATTCTCGGAATAGAACTAAATGAATTTGGCTTCTTTAAGACTATCGGTAATGTATCAGTTAATACTAATGTTCCTGGCATATATGTATGTGGTGTGTGTCAAAATCCTAAAGATATTTCTCATAGTGTAATGCAGGCATTGGCTGCTGCAGCTCAAGCGGCAAGCAGAGTAAGACACGTAAACAGACGAGAAAATGTCTCAAGTAGAGTAAAACCAGTAGAAGAAGAAAAAGTATTGAGTCAAGAACCAAGAATAGGAGTTTTTGTATGCCATTGCGGTCTAAACATAGCTGCTGTTATAGATGTTAAAGCGGTAGTGGAAGAAGCAAAGAAGCTTAGCAATGTTGTTTATGCTGAAGATTTAATGTTTGCCTGTTCTAAGGATGGAACAGAGCGAATTAAAGAAGCTATTAAAAAGTATAATCTTAATAGAGTTGTAGTGGCTTCATGTACTCCAAGGACTCATGAACCATTATTCCGAAGTATATGTGAAGAAGCTGGATTAAATCCATATTTATTTGAAATGGTTAATATTAGAGAACATGTTTCTTGGGTTCATAAGAGTTATCCTGAAGAGGCAACTGAGAAAGCTAAGGAACTTGTTAAAATGGCTGTAGCAAAAGCAAGGCTCTTAGAACCATTGAAGCGAATGGAAATAGAAGTTACTCCTGCTGCTCTTGTTATTGGAGCGACCATTAGTGGTCTTATAGCCGCAAAGGCCATTGCCGATAGCGGATTTAAAACATATCTTGTCGAAAGCGGAGAGAGAATGGGATATGATTTATATCTCTATGGGTATAATGAAGGTGTTAAATGGATCTCTGATCTAGTTAGCTCCATTAAAAAACATGAAAACATCGAATTTCTTCCTTCTACCAAAATAGAAGATGTTAAAGGCTCAATAGGAAATTTCAGTGTTAAATTAAATCAAAATGGAGTTAATAAAGAAATTAAAGTTGGAACAATTGTTGTGGCAGTTGGTGCTAAAGAGTTTAAACCTACAGGCTTATATGGTTATGGAAAATTCAACAATATTTATACTTTAACCGAATTTCAGCAGATGAACGGTAATGTGAAAAATGGAGAAACCGTAGTGTTTCTTCTATGTGCAGGTATTGGGAAGAATTTTGATCGAACATATTGCTCGGCTGTTTGTTGTGAAAGAACTATAAGAGAAGCAATTAAAATCAAGGGTAAATATCCAAATTTGAATGTGTACATACTATACAGAGATATAAGACTACCAGTCGGAGGTGGAAAACTTTACCGTCAGGCTCGTGAAGCTGGAATAGTTTTCATAAGATATGATTTGAATAAAACACCCGAAGTTCATCAAGAAGACGGGAAACTTATTGTGGATGTTTACGATATTACATCTCAATTAGACTTAGAAATATTCGCCGATAAAGTTGTTTTAGTCACATCAATCATACCTCTTGAAGAAAATCGTGAAATTTCATCTAAACTCAAAGTTCCCCTTGATAGTCACGGATTTTTCTTAGAAGCTCATCCAAAACTTAGACCCGTAGATTTCTCTACTGATGGGATCTTTCTCTGCGGATTAGCTTACGGTCCGCAAAGATTAGATGAAAGCATTACTCAAGCACTAGCCGCAGCCTCACGGGCCCTTAACACGTTAATGAGAGGAAAAGTAATTGCTGAGGCTATTATAGCTGATGTTAACCCAGAACTTTGTACAGGTTGTGGACGATGTGTAAACGTTTGCGAATTTGACGCGATCAAACTAGAAGTCACTCCAGATAAACAGCTAGTGGCTAAAGTTGATCCACTACTATGCAAAGGTTGCGGATCATGCTCGGTTGAATGTCCAGCGAAGGCTATAACAATGTATCACTTCAGAGATGATCAAATTTTAAACATGCTTAGGGCAGCATTTAAAAAATCAGTATCAAGGGATAAATTAAAAATTGTAGCTTTCTTCTGCAACTGGTGCGGTTATGCTGCAGCAGATATGGCAGGTATAAGCCGATATGAATATCCACCAACTGTTGAAATTATCCGTGTTATGTGTAGTGCTAGGGTAGACCCAATTTATATACTGTATGCTCTTTTACTGGGAGCTGATGGTGTACTAATTGTTGGGTGTCATCCAAGTGATTGCCATTACATTTCAGGTAACCTAAGGGCCGAAGAACGCATATTAAGGGTAAAAGAATGGCTAAAAGACGTTGGTTTAGAACCGGAAAGAGTTAGACTTGAATGGGCCTCAGCGGGTGAAGGACTAAGATTAGCTAAAATTATTAAGGAATTCACACTTCAAATAGAAAAACTTGGTTTAAACCCTTTAAGAGGAGGTTAATTGATGAGTAAAGCGGTAATTTCTCTTAAATTAGTTGAGATAGATCCTAATTTAAAATTTGAGATTGCAAATACAGAATTAGGGGGTAAAGCTTTCTGGTGCATACAGTGTGGTATGTGTACCTCAGGATGTCCTGTCGCTGAATTTTTGAAACCCCACCGAATAGTTAAAATGGTAATGTTGGGACTTAAAGATCAACTAATCAACTGCAAGGAAATCTGGTTGTGTACTACATGTTTCACATGCTCAGAAAGATGTCCACAAGAGGTTGATCCGGCAAATATCATATTTTCACTAAAAAACATAGCAGCAAAACAAGGTATAATCCCTGAAGGACTGAGAAGTATAGGTAAGAATCTAGCCGAAACTGGGAGGGTTATCAAGATTAGTACTTATCGAGAAAGGGAAAGAAAGAAACTTGGGCTTCCAAAGACTCCGCAAGTGCATGTTGAAAAGAATAGGGAAATACTAGAGGAGACTAGTTTTATAAAAGCCTTGGAGAGGGTAAGGCAATGAGATACGCATATTACTTGGGATGTTGGATCCCAGCGAGATTAGATCAGTACGATTTGTCTACGCGTGTTGTGGCAAAAAAGCTTGGAATTGAACTTGTTGACCTGGAAGGTGCAGGCTGCTGCGGTACAGTACTTGTTCGCTCTGTAAACTTTAAGACTAATATAGTGATGAGCACTAGGATATTAGCGCTAGCTAAAAACATGGGACTTGATCTCCTTACCCTCTGTAATGGTTGTTACGAGTCCCTCATGGAAGCTGAGTATTTAGTTAAAACAAACAAAGATCTTAGAGAACAAGTCAATACTATACTCAAATCCACAGATAACCTAGTCTATGAAGGCGGTGTAAAAATTAAACACTTAATTGAAGTGTTATATAATGACATAGGGCTCGATAGACTTAGAGATGAGATCAAAAGACCGCTTGATGGATTAAGAGTAGCGGTTCATTATGGCTGTCATATTCTACGTCCATCTAATAGATTGAAGTTTGACAATGCTGAGAATCCAAGGATACTCGATGACCTTGTTGAGATTACTGGTGCAAAGAGTATTTACTGGCCCTTAAAACTCTGGTGTTGCGGTTCGCCAATATTGGCGGTAGATGAGAATTTAAGTTTATCTATAGCCGGAATGAAACTTAAAAGTGCTAAAGAAGCTGGGGCTGACTGTATTGTAACTATTTGTCCATCATGTCAGATTCAATTTGACACTTTTCAACCAGATATAAGCAAAGTTACTGGTGAGCAATACAATATGCCTGTACTCCTTTATCCTCAGCTGCTTGGACTTGCTCTAGGTTTTACACCAAAAGAAGTGGGTTTACATCTCAATGAGATAAGTGCAGAAAGGCTTGTTAAAGCTTTAAAGTAAAGCTTGGAGGTGAAAAGTGTGGTTAAGATGCTTAAAAGGAAAGTTTGGGATGTAAATAGATGTAGTGGATGTGGGATGTGTGTTTCAACATGTGCAAAGAATGTTATACTCTTTCCTGAAGATAGCGATCATCCAATTTTGGAGGTAAAAGAGAAGAACATTGGTTGGTCTCATGTAGTGGTAGATACTAGCTTCTTCTGCGAAAAGCCATGCGAAGAAAGTTGTCCCCGATTGAAAGAATGGAAAAGTGGACCTATTATTCGCATAATTTCTGCAGTTTCAAAGTTGCCGGATGGTGATGTTATTGATGCGTTACTAATTTCAGCACTTAGATATGGGTTTATTGACGGAGCAATTTTATGGGATGTAGAGAGAACTTCTTTTAAACCACTACCTAGAGTTGCGGCAAGTGAAGATGAAATATTGAAAAGTACAGGTTTTCAACACTTATGGTTTCCAATCCTTACAGCTCTAAATGACGCAATTTATGGAAGGGGGTTAAGAAAGATAGCAATTGTTGGACCACCCTGTGTTATCCAAGCGGTTGAAGCCGTGCTTTCATCTACAAATAAAAAGCTTGAAATGTATAGAGAACGGATACGTTTAACCATTGGACTATTCTGTGATGGTATCTATTCCCATCAATTAGTAACTAATGAAATAGTTGGCAGATTTAATATTAAACCCTACGATATTAACACGATAAAAGTAGACCTTAGAGATGCATTACTAAGAATTATAATGTACGATGGATCGGAGAAGGTTATCCCGTTATCGGATATTCGAAAATACATGAGGAATGGTTGTGCTCGCTGTGTAGACTTTACATCAGAATGGGCTGATTTATCAGTTGGAGATTTAGGTTCAGAGGAAGGAAAAACTACAATTATTGTTAGAACACCTATTGGTGAAAAATGCTTGGATTACGCTATCAGAGAAGGAATTATAGAGGTTGCGGAAACTCCTGTTAATAAAGAAGAGATACAAAGATTTGTTCTAAGCAAGGAAAGAAGAAAACGGGCACAAGAGGTGGATTCCCTTCTTTTATCAATGTTAGACGCTCTATCAGGTGTAAAAAGTAGAGAGGAAATTGAAGAAATGCTAAAGTTGATTGGGGGGAAGTAAGTAATGGAGTTTAAAATAGATGCAAGCAATAAAAACCTAAAAGAGGTAAACTCTGAAATTAAAAAAGCAATTAAGAACGGAGCTAGGAAAATAGTAGTTGAGAATGCTTCTCATATTCATGGTCTTGCGGCAGGGTTAAAGCGCGGTTATATTATCATAAACGGAGATTCAGGAGATTACACAGCTGCGTTGAACGACGGTGCATCAATTATCATAAATGGTAATGCTGGTAAATTTTTAGCTGATAACATGACTAAAGGCACGATTATTGTTAATGGAAATGCAGAAAATGGAGCTGCATTATATTGCTACGGTGGGCTAGTAGTAATACGTGGAAATGCTGGAAACTTCTTAGGTGCTTTAAATAAAGGGGCTACAATAATAGTTGCAGGGAACGCTGGAGATAATGTTGGGACTTATATGGTGGGGGGAGAAATAATAATAGTTGGAAATGTGGGTGAGAATGTGGGCAATTGGTTTATTCGCGGTAACATTTATGTTGGAGGAAAATGGCAAAGTTTAGGACATAATTGCAAAGAGATACCGTTAAAAAGCGAAGATGTAAGAAAGCTTGAAGAATATTTCAACAAGTACAATATAAATGCAGATCCGAGAAAATTTAAAAAACTAGTACCCATTTCGAAGAGACCATTCTATAAGTAAGAGGTGATAGCAAGATGCCTATATTAGGATCCTATTATGTTAAAATAGATAAACAACGTTGTATAAGTTGGAGAATGCCTGGGAAATGTTCAACTTGCGTAGAGGTGTGTCCCAATTCTGTTTTTTCAACAGACGATATGGGTAGATCTTATGTACTCAACGAATTAGCATGTGTTGGCTGTAAAATCTGCGTTGAAAATTGCCCTTACAATGCGATCTATGTTAGGCCAACTGAACCTGAACGTTTCTCAAGAGGATTGTGGACATCTCAAACAATTGAAGAAATTCATTACAAAGCTGAAAATGGAAAATATTTACTCAGAGGATTTGGAACAATGGGATCAATGCCACACTTCGATGATTTAGTTATTTTACCAGCTCAACTCCATCCACCTGCCCCCAAAGACAAATATAGAGAAGAGTGTAGAATGGAAGTTGTAATTGGTGAAGGAAGAGTGAAAAAGCCTTTAAAGCTTAAAATACCTGTTATGTTCGCTGCTATGTCATATGGAGCTATTTCGAAGGAAGCTAAGATAGCTATAGCTATAGCAACTGCTAAAATGGGAATTGCTGCGAATACAGGTGAAGGAGGTTCTTTCCCTGAAGAATATTATCTTGTGCATGGCTATAAGAATGAAGAGGATTTCAAACGTGGTAAGAAAACTTACGAGCCCGGTGGACAGTTAATAGTTCAATGGTCTACTGGCAGATGGGGAGTTTCTATTGATTACCTCAACAGATCAGACGCTATTGAAATTAAAATAGGACAAGGAGCAAAACCCGGCATGGGTGGTCATCTACTTGGAGAAAAGGTTACAGAGGAAATAGCTAAGATCCGCGGTATACCAGTTGGCACAGATTGCCTCTCTCCATGTCGTCACTATGATATTTACAATGTTAAAGAAGATTTGAAAAAACAAATTGAGCTTCTTCGAGATGTAACAAATTACGAAAAGCCAATCATTGTAAAATTAGGTCCAGGGAGGGTATATAAGGATGTTAAACTTGCTGCCGAAGCAGGTGCTGATGCGATTGCCATAGATGGTACACAAGGCGGAACAGGAGCATCACCAGAAATGGCTATTCAAACTGCTGGAATTCCAACAATAGCATGTATTCCGTCTGCCGTTAGAGCACTCGAAGATCTAGGTTTACGTGATGAGGTAAAACTTATTATAATGGGCGGAATCCGTAATGGAGCGGATGTGGTAAAAGCTTTAGCACTAGGCGCTGATTGCGTGGCTATAGGTTCCGCGGCCTTAATTGCAATGGGATGTCGTGTCTGTACACAATGTTTCAAGGGACGATGCCCATTTGGTATAACATCTCAAGACCCAGAACTTCGAAAGAGACTTCAACCAGAAAAAGCTGCCGAGCGACTAGTTAACTTCTTAAAAGCTATGAGTGAGGAGATTAAAATGCTTACAATGCTTGCAGGTCACGATGATATTCGTCAACTATCCAAAGAGGATCTACGAGCTTTAAATGTTAATGCTGCAGCCATAACTGGTGTAAAGCTTGCGGGCTTAGAAAAAACTATCCCTTAAAAATAAATATAAATTCACATAGCAACGTCATAAATGATTGTCTAATTCCCCATGCCAAATATCATTACCAATTTCATTAACTATTTATCACATTACCATACGTACAAGTTTTCCAAAGCCTGCTTCCAAAACTTCTTTAAGCTCAAATAATGGTTCACTTGCTAGAAGTAGACGAATCTTATCTCCCAAACCTTTTCTTTAGGAACACGACGCATCCCAACGGGTTCTTCTATTAATTTTGTCATTTTTAGAAGCTTTACCGTATAATTGTACGTTTCTCTGCATTCTTCCGAAGAAGCATGGTAGTCTTCATGAGTACATTTTCTTGATCTTATTTTTAATTTTTAAATCGAACACGGATGTATTTACTTCAGATACTTAAAGAGTAGTTGTGGCAATCATTTGGGGATTATTAATCGAAGATTTCTATTCCAATACTCTAGGCAATGAAAAGGATATCTTGCTGTGCTGGATGCATCTCATACAAGTTCTTTGCAGTGCTACCAGAGCTTAGCAAGATGTATGGTGATATATAGCTACTTTGATAAAATGGCTTTCTCACTAAAGTAACTGGTTGCTGGATTCAGGAAATGGAAATTAGAATTTATCGATAGAAGTGATCTTATGGCACTAACTGAAAGAGTAGCAAAGGTAACTGGGATACCTCTAATTGAAGAATGTGATATCGATGTTATTGAAGGAATACTAGGACATTAAATCTCCATTACTTTTTATTTTAATTGCCTTTTTAATCGCAATATTTAATAGTTTTTAGAGTGATGATATGTATGGAGGTTAATTCTTAATTGGATGAAGAAGAGGGCACTACTTCCTCGACACTTGCAGAGTTAATAGGGGAAAAAGCTGATAACTTTAGGTATTACCTCAAAGTTTCAGGTGTAAGTGAAATAGCTAGAAGATACTTTGTAATGAATGCATTCGATGGTGCAGTAACAACTTTAGGTGTATTAATAGGTGCACTGATAGGTGGAGGCTTATCCCCAAGAGTTATTCTCGCTGCAGGAATGGGTGCAGGAATAGCTATGGGTGTGTCAGGTTTCTTTGGTGCATATTTAGCTGAAGAAGCTGAACGATCAAGAAAAATTAAGGAACTTGAGAAAGCTCTTCAAATCGATTTAGATGACTCTGTTATTGATAAGGCAGCTAAGATTGCAGCTTTAACTGCTGCAATTATAGATGCTTTATCTCCAGTTTTAGCTACTGCTGTTTCATTGATTCCCTTCGTCTTCTCAGTATTTGGATTGATTGATGCATGGACTGCTTTTATTGCCTCTATAGGTACAATACTTATATTTCTGTTGATTTTAGGCTTATTCCTAGGTAAGATTTCAGGTGAAAGGATGATCTTCTATAGTTTAGCCACTACTTTAGCTGGTCTCATTACAGGTCTTTTTGGTCTCTTCTTGCATATACTCTTTAGTTAGGGGTGGGTGTGAATGGCTGAGGCTAAGATTAGGAAATTAGTTATTGATTCTTTAAAGCCAAGGGAGATTTCCCTTGTAGATTTATCTAAAGCTCTTTGTGAGGTTTATGGTGCAGATAATGTTTCTATAGTTGTAAATGAAGTTGATGCCAATACTGAAACTGTTACAATTACTGTTGAAGGGGATGATATTGACTTTGAAGATTTAATTGAAACTATAAGTGAATATGGTTGTGCTATTAGGAGTGTAGATGCAATTGAAGTGTACAAGGATAAGAGTAAATCTAAAAACCTAAATAACATGTGACTTCATTGTTAATCGGTGATCATTATTGGAGCGATGTAGATTAAGGGATCTTGGATTAAAAGTAGGCTACTTTGATCCTGGTCCTTACAACAGTATATGTGATGTTTCAGGTGTTAAAGTTGGGCATTATACCCTAATAAAAGGCAGGGGAAAGCTTATTCCAGGTGAAGGACCGGTTAGAACTGGTGTCACTGTAATACTTCCACATGATGGTAATCCTTTTAAGTTGAAGGTTAGAGCTGCATCAATTGTCATAAATGGTTTTGGTAAACCAATTGGTTTAATTCAATTAAATGAGTTAGGTCAACTAGAAACTCCAATAGCACTAACAAATACTCTAAATGTAGGCATTGTTGCAGATGCAATTATTGAGTATATGCTTCAATTAAATCCTGATATTGGTGTAACTACTGGTTCTGTTAACCCTGTAGTTTTGGAGTGTAATGATAGTTACTTAAATGACATTAGAGGTAGACATGTTAAGCATGAACATGTATTTAAGGCCATAAAAAATGCTAAATCTGGACTAATTGAGGAAGGTGCGGTTGGAGCTGGCACAGGAATGTCTGCATTTGAATTTAAAGGTGGAATTGGAACTGCTTCGAGAAAGCTTCCATCCAAATTTGGTGGTTATACTATTGGAGCATTGGTGCTTTCTAATTTTGGAAGAAGAGAAGATTTAACTATATTGGGAGTTCCAGTTGGATGGGAGCTTAGAGATTATATGAGAAGTATAATTCCTCAAAGTGGCGGCTCAATAGTGATGATCATTGCAACTGATGCTCCTCTAAGCCATAGACAGTTAAGGAGATTAGCTGTGAGAGCTACTCATGGTCTAGCTAGAACGGGAAGTTATTCTTCTCATGGAAGCGGCGATTTTGTAGTTGCATTTTCTACAGCCATTAAGATTCCACATTACTCCGATGAAAAAGTGCATCCTGAGCGTATTTTAATTGATTCAGCTTTGTCACCATTGTTTAAGGCTGCAAGTGAAGCTGTAGAAGAAGCTATTATAAACTCTCTTCTAAAGGCAGTTACAATGGATGGTAGAGATAACCATATAAGACATGCCCTGCCAATTGAAGATTTAATTGAAATTATGGCAAAATATGGGCGATTGAAGCGATAAGCTTAGTTTAATTAAGCTTTACATTCCATTTTTTAGAGATTAATCTTAATCTTTGAAATGCCTTGAGTTTTTCTTTTTCTCCTATCTTCATTTCATTTATAATTTTGTTTAGTTCCAGAATTACATTGTCATATTGTCTTCGATTTATCGGGTATGGTATTCCATCTTTTCCTCCTACAGTATATGACCATTTTATGGGGTCATAAATGTGTGTAACTGGGTCTCTTTTTGATGGTGGTTCATCATATATTAACTCTGAAATTAATGCCAATGCTCTTAAGGTTGATGGCCCTATTCCTCTAAACAATAATAGTTCTTCAAAATCGCTTGGCTTTACTTTACATATTTGATCTAGTGCTCTCCAATTCACCTTTATTTCTTCAATTGGTTTATAGTGGATTATTTCTTTACTTTTTGCCCTAATATTTACATCTATCCATCTGGTTAATGGGTAGCTTTTTCTGAGATACCTTCTTAGTTCTCCAAGGTCTCTTTTCACTTTTTCTTTGCCTGAATTAACTATTTCGATGATTGCTTCTTGACAATTTCTACTTTCTTTTGCAACTAAATTTAAGACTGTTGATTTTGCTTTTGTATCGACAATTGCATTATGCGGGTCTTCTATATAGCTTTTTATTCTATTTGAAAGCCAGTGATATCTTCTAGCCATATTTTCATTAATGTTCATGCCTTGCTGAATAATTGTCCATGACCTATTTTTTGATATTATCATTGCATGGTGATAGATTGAATATCCATCTTGTAAAGCTGAGTTATCAATTTTAGCTACAAGTCTACTTGTCCTAGTTAATTTTTCACTTTCCTCATCATTTAAGTCTAATTTTTTCGCTAATTGCCTAATTTCTTTAGGTGTGGTAAGTCCTTTTTTCCCTTTTCCTCCTGCAATGAATACCCCTAGCTCCCTTTTATTTAATACCTCCCTCAAAACTCCACATGTAACTGTTGTTGAACCTGATGAATGCCAGTCAAATCCAAGTACATTGCTAAATGCTTGGAACCATAATGGATTAGCCAATCTCTCTATAAGCTTTTCCTCTCCAAAGTTTTCGATGAGTATAATTGTTATTGCCTCTGCAAGTTTCATCATTCTCTTAAATAGCCATCTTGGAACAGAACCATAATGTAATGGTAGCTCTGCAATGCCAGTAAATTCCATTTTCCTCAGATTAATCATAAATTTGTAGGCTAATATTTCTTATCTCAGTCTAATATATGGCCTTACGTTTCAGGGCAGTTAATTCTTCAATTGTCATCATTCCTTCCTTAGCCATTAACTCTTTGATTATTTTTCTCCAGTGCTTTTCAACTCTTAGCCCCCTTTCCTCCAGTTGGTTTTCTAGTTTTTTCGATATGATTTCACCTTCCTTATCATAGTCTAATAGGATTGCTATCTTTTTCCCGCGGTATTTTGATACGATTTCGTCTACAAATAAATACATTGGTTTCCGTGAGCTACTAAATTTTAAAATTATCTTATTGTAACCGTATCTTCTTAGAGCTTTCTCATCATGAGTGCCTTCTACGATAACTAAGTCCACATTATAGTTTAACTCTTCTATTACTTTCTCAATTTTTTTCATTAGCTCGTATTTTGATTTCTTTTTTCGCATCAGCCTTTCCTCGCATGTAAGAGTATATGGCCTACTTCTGGGAGAATTAATTTTTCTAGAGCTAGTTTAACTGCTTTTGTTGATCCTGGTATGCATGCTATAAGTTTTCTATGACGTATTCCAGCGTATGCTCTGGATAATATGGCTGAACTTCCAATCTCTCTATAACTGAGGAATCTAAATATT
>JANZKD010000022.1 GCA_025061245.1 Candidatus Culexmicrobium profundum | reverse complement strand
CTAGTGGACCTAGAGTTTACAGATTGGTTTTCACATTTGATGATAGGGGTACTGGGGGTGGGGCTATTAGGAATATGGGTAGAGGAATCTTGGAGATTTTGGTGGAGGATGATTCATGTAGGGTTGTTTTGAATGTTAAGTGTATTGGACCGTCTCCGTCTAGGCATGCTCGTAGAGTGGCTGGGCTTGTTAGAATGTTTGCCTTTGAGTGGAGGGTTAAGTAGTTTAATGTTGTGAGTCTCTTCTTTTAATATTTATTTTGTCTCTATTGTTTATTGTTTTATTACTTGTTTTGTTTAAAATTTTAATTTGTGTTTAGCGAAATATTTATTGGTTTGATTTACTTGGTTTAGGGTTAGCTTTATAGTGTGGTGTGGGTTTGAGATTAGTAGATGTAATTGTAGTTGTTTTGGGTGTTGGGTATGGGGAAGAAATTTAGTATTTTCGATCATGAATTAGTGCCGGAGCATATACTATTGACTAAGGAAGAGGCTGAAAAAGTACTTAAGGAGTTGGGTGTTACGCCTAATCTACTTCCCTTGATTAGGGCTTCTGATCCTGCTGCTAGGGCTATTGGAGCTAAGCCTGGAGATTTAATTAAGATTATTAGGCGTAGTTCAACTGCTGGTCGTAGTGTTGTTTATAGGTATGTTATTCCTGGTTGATGGGGGTGGTTTGGCTGTCATCTAATTTGTCTCATGAGGATAGATGGGTTTTAATTAAGGCTTTCTTTAAGGAGAAGGGTTTGGTTAGACAGCATTTGGATTCATTTAATGAGTTTATTAATAGTGGTTTACAGGAGATTGTTTCAGAGCAGGGTGTAATTGAGACTGATATTCCTGGTTTGAGTATTAAGTTGGGTTCAATTGAGGTGAAGGAGCCTACTGTTAGGGAGGCTGATGGATCTGAGGAGCCTATTTATCCAATGGAGGCTAGGTTGAGGAATTTGACCTATGCTGCTTCAATGTTCTTGACTATGATTCCAATTGAGAATGGCATTGAGGGTGAGCCTGTTCAAGTTTATATTGGTAGGCTTCCAATTATGGTTAAGTCTGTTAAGTGTCTTCTTCATGGTTTAAGTGAGGAGGAGTTGATTGCCAGGGGTGAGGATCCTGAGGATCCTGGTGGATACTTTATTATTAATGGTTCTGAGCGTGTTTTAGTTGCTCAGGAGGATTTGGCTGTTAATAGGATTTTGATTGATGTTGCTGGTCCAGGTTCATCTTCAACTCATATTGCCAAGGTGTTTTCATCTACTGCTGGTTATAGGGTTCCAGTTACTATTGAGCGTTCTAAGGATGGAACTTTACATGTTTCATTTCCATCTATTCCAGGTAAGATTCCACTTGTAATTTTGATGCGTGCATTGGGGTTGAAGACTGATAAGGAGATTGTTGAGGCTGTTTCAGATGACTTTGAGATTCAACAGTTGTTGATTCCATCTATTGAGCAGGCTTCAGCCATAGTTGAGGTTAAGGATGCACTTGATTATATTGGTAATAGGATTGCTATTGGTCAGACTAGGGAGTATCGTATTCAGCGTGCTGAGCAGGTTTTAGATAAATACTTCCTCCCCCATCTCGGTAATCAGCCTAAGGATAGGAGGAAGAAGGCTTACTTTCTCGGCCAGATGGCTGAGAAGCTTTTGGAGCTTGTTTTGGGTAGACGTAAGCCTGATGATAAGGATCATTATGCTAATAAGAGGCTTAAGCTTGCAGGCGATCTTTTAATGAGCTTGTTTAGAGTTGCCTTTAGAAGTTTCTGTAGGGATGTTAAGTATCAGCTTGAGAGGGCTAGGAGTAGGGGTAGGAGAGTTAATGTAACCACTCTTGTTCGTGCAGATGTTATTACTGAGCGTCTCAGACATGCCTTGGCTACTGGTAATTGGGTTGGAGGTAAGGCTGGTGTAAGCCAGTTGTTGGATAGGACGAATTATCTATCTACATTGAGTCATCTTAGACGTGTTGTTTCTCCATTGAGTAGGAGTCAGCCTCACTTTGAAGCTAGAGATTTGCATCCAACTCAGTGGGGTAGACTTTGCCCTAATGAAACTCCTGAGGGTCCAAATTGTGGTTTGGTTAAGAATTTAGCTTTAATGGCAATTATATCTGTTGGTTTTGATGAGAGGTTTGTTGAGCGTTTACTTTATAGG
Source organism: Candidatus Culexmicrobium profundum (assembly GCA_025061245.1). Classification (GTDB taxonomy): domain Archaea; phylum Thermoproteota; class Methanomethylicia; order Culexarchaeales; family Culexmicrobiaceae; genus Culexmicrobium_A; species Culexmicrobium_A profundum. Next base: position 15,607 of record JANZKD010000022.1, on the reverse strand, counting down.
TTGGGTGTTGAGCCTCTTGAGAGGGCTAGGAGGGAGAGGATTAAGGGTGCCAAGGTTTTCCTTAATGGAAGGTTGATTGGAATTCATACTGATCCTGAGGCTTTATGCTTGGAAGTTAGGCGTATGAGGAGGGATGGTAGGCTTTCAAATGAAGTTAACATTGCTCATTATAAGGATCAATTCATAAATGAGGTTTATGTTAACTGTGATCGTGGTAGGGTTAGGCGTCCATTGATAATAGTTGAGAATGGTGAGATTAAGCTTACTCATGAGCATGTGGAGAAGATTAGGCGTGGGGAGTGGAGTTGGAGTGACTTAATTAATGAGGGGCTTATTGAGTATTTGGATGCTGAGGAGGAGGAGAACGCCTATGTTGCATTGAATCCTGAGGATATTACTCCTGAGCATACTCACTTGGAGATTGCTCCTGCAACTATTCTTGGTATTTGTGCTTCAATTATACCCTATGCTGAGCATAATCAGTCTCCTAGAAATTCATATGAGGCTGCCATGGCTAAGCAGGCTTTAGGTCTTTATGCAGCCAACTTCCAGTTGAGGATGGATTCCCGTTCGCATATACTTCACTATCCACAGAAGCCTCTAGTTAAGACTAAGGCTATGGATGTTATTGGATATGATGAGCGGCCTGCAGGTCAAAACTTTGTTGTTGCAATTTTATCTTATAGTGGCTATAATATTGAGGATGCATTGATTTTGAATAAGTCTGCTATTGAGAGGGGTTTGGCTCATTCATCCTTCTTTAGATGCTATGAAATTGAGGAGAGGAAGTATCCTGGCGGTGAAGTTGATTTAATTGAGGTTCCAAGTCCAGATGTTAGGGGGTATAGGACTGCTGAGGTTTATCAGTTCTTGGGTGAGGATGGAATTATTGAGCCTGAAATAGAGGTTTCAGGTGGATATGTGCTTGTTGGTAGAACTAGTCCACCTAGATTTCTAGAGGAGTCGAGGGGTATTGGTGTTACAAGTAGGATTAGACGTGAAACTTCCTTGAGTATGCGTCATGGAGAGAAGGGTGTTGTTGATGCTGTTATGATTACTAAGACTGCTGAGGGTGACAAGCTTGTTAAGGTTAGAGTTCGTGACTACCGTATTCCTGAGCTTGGAGATAAGTTTGCTTCAAGGCATGGTCAGAAGGGTGTTATAGGGTTAATTGTTCCACAGGAGGATATGCCGTTTACTGAGGATGGAATTGTCCCTGACTTGATAATTAATCCACATGCAATTCCTTCGAGAATGACTATTGGCCAGTTGATTGAGAGTATTGCCGGTAAGGTTGCAGCTTTGGAGGGTAGATTTGTTGATGGCACTCCATTTAGTGGTGAGAAGGAGGAGGATTTGAGGGAGGCTCTTAAGAGACTTGGCTTTAAGCCTACTGGATGTGAAGTTCTATATGATGGTAGAACTGGGCAGATGCTTAAGGCTGAAGTTTTCATTGGAATAGTTTATTATCAGAAGCTTCATCACATGGTTGCAGATAAGATTCATGCTAGGGCTAGGGGTCCAGTTCAAATTTTAACTCGTCAGCCAACTGAGGGTAGGGCTAGGGAGGGTGGACTGCGTTTCGGTGAGATGGAGAGGGATTGCCTTATAGGTCATGGTGCAGCTTTACTTTTGAAGGAGAGATTACTTGATGAATCTGATAGGACTGTTGTTTATGTCTGTGAGAACTGTGGATTTATAGCGTATTATGATAGGATTAGGGAGAGGTATGCCTGTAGGCTTTGTGGTGATAAGGCTAAGGTTTCACCTGTGGTTATGTCTTATGCCTTTAAGCTGTTGTTACAGGAGCTTATGAGCTTGTGTATTGCTCCTAGATTGATTTTGAGTGATAGGGTGTAGAGGGGTGTGGTGTTAGTGTCTGAGTCATATAAGTTGGTTAAGGCTATTAAGTTTGGAATACTGTCTCCTGAGACTATTAGGAGGATGTCTGTTACTGCTGTTATTACTGCTGATACTTATGATGAGGATGGTTGGCCTATTGATTCTGGATTGATGGATCGTAGGCTGGGTGTCATTGAGCCTGGTCAGCGTTGTGCTACTTGTGGTAATAGGGTTGGTCAATGTCCAGGGCATTTCGGTCATATTGAGTTGGCTAGACCTGTTATTCATGTTGGCTTCAATAAGCTTATTCATCAAATTTTAAGGGCTACTTGTAGGAGGTGTGGTAGACTATTAATTTCTGAGGAGGAGATGGAGAAGAATCGTAAGCTTTTAGAGAAGTATAATGATACTTGGGTTGAGCTTGCTAGGAAGTTGAATGAGAAGTTGTTGAAGAAGGCTATTAAGACTACTGAGTGTCCCCACTGCCATGAGAGGCAGTATAAGATTAAGCTTGAAAAGCCAACCACCTTCTATGAGGAGCTTAGGGAGGGTAGTATTAGGTTAACTGCAATTGAGATTAGAGCTAGACTTGAACGCATTCCTGATGAAGACTTGGTTTTGATTGGTATTAATCCTAAGGAGGCTAGGCCTGAATGGATGGTTTTAACTGTTCTACCTGTTCCTCCGGTTAGTGTTAGACCTTCAATTACATTGGAGTCTGGAGTTAGATCTGAGGACGACTTAACTCATAAGCTTGTTGATATTATTAGGATTAATGAGAGGCTGCGTGAGAATATTGAGGCTGGTGCACCGCAGCTTATAATTGAGGATTTATGGGAGTTATTGCAGTATCATGTTACAACCTATTTTGACAATGAGGTTTCAGGTATTCCTCCTGCAAGGCATAGGTCTGGTAGGCCTCTTAGAACTTTGACTCAGCGCTTAAAGGGTAAGGAGGGTAGGTTTAGGAGTAATCTTTCAGGTAAGCGTGTTGATTTTTCAGCTAGAACTGTTATTTCACCTGACCCCAATTTGAGTATTAATGAGGTTGGAGTTCCCATTGAGGTGGCTAAGATACTGACTATTCCTGAGAGGGTTACTGAGTGGAATTTGGAGGAGATGAGGAAGCTTGTTTTGAATGGTCCTCATAAGCATCCTGGAGCGAATTACATTGTTAGACCTGATGGTAGACGTATTGACTTAAGGTTTCCTAAGGATTTGAAGTTGATTGCTGATGGTTTGGCTCCTGGATATATTGTTGAGAGGCATTTGAAGGATGGAGATATTGTATTGTTTAATAGGCAGCCTTCACTGCATAGGATGTCTATTATGGCTCATAGGGTGAGGGTTTTACCATATAAGACTTTTAGATTGAACTTGTGTGTTTGTCCTCCATATAATGCTGATTTTGATGGAGATGAAATGAATTTACATGTTCCTCAGAGTGAGGAGGCTAGGGCTGAGGCTAGAATATTAATGCTTGTTCAAGAGCAGATTCTTTCACCTAGATATGGTGGTCCAATTATAGGTGCAATTCAAGATTACATTACTGGAGCCTTCCTATTGACTAGGAAGTCCACTTTGCTTACTAGGGAGGAAGTTTGTAGATTATTGATGGCAGCTGGATATAAGGGTGAACTTCCAGAGCCAGCTATAACTTATCCGAAGGAGTATTGGACTGGTAAGCAATTGGTTAGCCTATTCCTCCCTGAGGGCTTTAATTATTCGCTTAAGGCTAGTATTTGCGCTAAGTGTGAGGAGTGTTTGAAGGAGGATTGCCCATATGATGCATATGTGGTTATTCGTGATGGTAAGCTTTTAGCTGGTGTTCTTGATAAGAAGTTGATTGGTGCTGGTCAGCCTGAAAGCCTATTACATTACATTATTAAGGATTATGGTACTGATGCTGGTAGAATCTTTATTGATAATGCATTGAAGATGTTTCTTGAGTATATTGATTACTGTGGTTTTACAATGAGTTTACATGATGAAGATTTACCTGAAGAGGCTAGATATAGGATTCAGGAGGTTTTAGCGGAGGCTGAAGCAAAGGTTGAGGAGTTGATTGAATCCTATAGGTCTGGTGAGTTGGAGAGGCTTCCTGGAAGAACTCTTGAAGAGACTCTTGAGATGAGGATAATTGAGGTTTTAGCTGATGCTAGGGATAAGGCTGGAAGTATTGCAGCTGAATATCTAGGATTGGAGAATCATGCTGTTGTAATGGCTAAGACTGGTGCTAGAGGAAATATCCTTAACTTGACTCAGATGACTGCTGTTATTGGACAGCAATCAGTGCGTGGAGAGAGGATTATGAGGGGTTATAAGGATAGGACGCTTCCACACTTTAAGCCTGGTGATATTGGAGCTAGAGCTAGAGGCTTCGTATACTCGTCATATAAGAGTGGTTTAAATCCACTTGAATTCTTCTTCCATGCGATGGGTGGAAGGGAGGGATTGGTGGACACTGCAGTTAGAACTTCACAGAGCGGTTATATGCAGAGGAGATTGATTAATGCTCTTCAAGACTTAAAGGTTGAGTATGATGGTACTGTTAGAGCTCCAGGTGGTGTAATTGTACAGTTTAAGTATGGTGAGGATGGAATTGACCCGGCGAGAAGTGATCATGGTAAGGCTACTAGTATTGATAGGATAATTGAGAAGGTTTTGGCTAGGAGGAGGTTGTAATGGATTTTCTGTCATATGAGGAAGTAGTTAGGAGGATTGATGAGTTTCAGAATATTATTCCTCCCTCAATTATTGATGAGTTGAAGGAGAAGCTGCGTGAAGTTGAGGTTACTGCTGAAGAGTTAGATGAGATTTTGAGGGAAGTTGTGTTGGCTTATAAGCGTTCATTAGTTGAGCCTGGTGAGGCTGTGGGTGTTGTGGCTGCTCAATCTATAGGTGAACCTGGCACTCAGATGACTTTGAGAACTTTCCATTATGCCGGTGTGAGGGAGTTTAACGTAACTTTGGGTTTGCCTAGGTTAATTGAGCTGGTTGATGCTAGACGTGTTCCATCTACTCCAATGATGACCGTCTATTTGGATGAGGAGCATAAGTATGATGAGGAGAAGGCTAAGGAGGTTGGTAGGAGAATTGAGACTACTTTAATAGAGAACGTAACTAGAAGCGTTGAGGTTGACTTGATTTCTGGTTCAATAATATTGGATTTGGATGAGGAGCTCATGGAGGATAAGGGTGTAGATGTAGAGTTTATTGAGAAGGTTTTAAAGAAGCTTAAGGTTGGAGATGTAATTATTGCTGGTGAGAATAGAATTATACTTCAAACAGACATGGTTGACTTAACTAAGCTTCAAAAGCTACGTGATAAAATCTTGTCATTAAAGCTTAAGGGTATTAAGGGTATTAAGCGTATCATTATTAGGAAGGAGGGTGGAGAATACGTTATTTACACTGAGGGTTCAAATCTAGCTGCAGTGCTGAAGGTTAAGGGTATTGATCCCAAGAGGGTTTATACGAATAATATCTATGAGATTGCAGAGGTTTTGGGTATTGAGGCTGCAAGGAATGCTATTATTAAAGAGGCTATGAAGGTTTTGGAGGAGCAGGGTTTAGATGTTGATATTCGACATGTAATGCTTGTGGCTGACATTATGACTTTGACTGGTAGAATTAGGCAGATTGGTAGGCATGGAGTTAGTGGGGAGAAGCCAAGTGTGCTTGCTAGAGCTGCCTTTGAAGTCACTACGAAGCATTTGTTGGAGGCTAGTGCTCGCGGTGAGGTTGATGAGCTCTTAGGTGTAACTGAAAATGTAATTGTTGGTCAGCCAATTCCTCTTGGAACTGGATTTGTACAGCTACTTATGAGGAGAGCTGGGGGTAAAAGGAAAACTTAAAAGGTGTTGTGATATTTAGCGTAATGAATGTATATTGAGTTAATGGTGTGGCTGAAATTACATGGATAACCTAATTTCATCACGTTAGGAGTGAAATATATGTCAATAGACATTGAACGGGAATTGAGGATTGCCTTGAGGACTGGTAAAGTTGTATTTGGATCTAATACTGCTGTTAAGAATGCTAAGCTTGGGAAGGGTAAGTTGATAATCATTGCACGTAATTGTCCAGATGACATTAAAAGTGACATATTATATTATTCTAGGCTTTCTAAGATTCCTGTCTATGTTTATCCTGGTTCAAGCTGGGATTTAGGTGCTATTTGTGGTAAACCATTTATGGTTGCTTCCCTCACAATCATGGATCCAGGTGATTCTGAAATATTATCTTTAATTGAGGAAAAGGAGGGGTGAGCATACCCTCAATTAAGTTGACTGCAGAGGAAATGCGATACATATCTCTTTTTGAGAGTGTAACTGGAGCAGTTACTAGGGATTGTATTATTGACAATAAAGTTAACCGGTTAATCTTTATTGTTAGAAGCGGTGACATGGGGTTAGCTATTGGTAGGAGAGGAATTAATGTTAGAAGGCTTCAGAGAATGATTGGGAAGACTATTGAGATTGTAGAGCATGCTGATACTCCTGAGAACTTGATAAAGAATAGTCTTGCGCCTGCTAGGGTTAGAGCTATTAAGATTTCTAAGTCTCCTAATGGTAAGAAGATTGCATATGTAACTATTGAGCCTCAGGATAAGGGTATTGCTATTGGTAAGGAAGGTAGGAATATTGCTAGGGCTAGGATTTTAGCTAAGAGGTATTTTGATATTGATAATGTTATAATTTTGTAGGTTATTCTTGCTTGATGGTAATATTTTAATAAAATGTATGGTTTGTAAGTATTTTAGGTGGAGTTGGAATGGTTTTACATATATCTTCAAAGTCTATTTTGGGTAAAGTGTTCTTTGAGGGTGATGTAATTGTTTTGGGTAAATCTATTATTGATGATGGATGTTTTATTGGGAATAATTGTATAATTGGATTTCCAGTGCGTCGTTCACTTAGGGATTTGATTTCTAGGGGTTGTGTTGATTTTAGTGTTTATGATGATTTAAGTGAGGGTGTATTGATTGGTAGCAACTGTCTTATTCGTTCTGATTCAATTATATATGAGCGTGTTAGGATTGGTAATGATCTTGAGACTGGTCATAGAGTTTTGATAAGAGAGAATACTGTTATTGGTGCTAATGTTAGAATTGGAACTAATACGGTGATTGATGGTTCTGTTAGGATTGGTGATAATGTTAATATTCAGTCTTCTGTTTATATTCCTCCTAGATGTATTGTTGAGGATGACGTGTTTATTGGTCCTAGGGCTTGCTTGACGAATGATAGGTATCCTCCTAGTAGAAGGCTTGAAGGGGTTGTTGTTAAGAGGGGTGCAGTTATTGGTGCTAATGCAACTTTGATTTCAGGTGTTACTATTGGTGAGGGTGCAGTGGTTGGTGCTGGTGCAGTTGTGGTGAGGGATGTTCCGTCTGGAATGGTGGTTGTTGGAGTTCCAGCTAGAATAATTTGTTCACGTGAAGAATATGATGAGAAGAAGTTGTCTTGGGAGCAGGTTGAATGATAACTAAATTTATCTCATTGGCTTCTGTTTTTTGCCTAGCATTAATGCTTTTAGTGATACTCCATTTACTTTGATTACCTTGTATCTTACTCCTGGTAGATCTCCTATTGATCCTCCTAGTGGTCCTCCTATTCCCTCAATGATTACTTCATCGTGTTCGTCGACAAAGTTTAATGCACCGTCTCCTGGTAGGAATGCTGTTACTTGCTTGCCGTTTTTGATTAATTGTACCCTTACACATTTTCTTACTGCTGAGTTTGGCTGTCTGCTTTCTACACCTACTTTTTCAATTACTATTCCTCTTGCTTGTGGTGCTCCTTCTAGGGGGTCTGCTTTGACATCTAGCATTAGCATTCTACGTTTGAATTCCCTTTGACTCCACCTAAATTTCAGTCTTTTTCTCCTCAATTTTCTTGCTGCATGTAGTCCTTTAGGTGACTTTGATCCTGGCATTTCTTCACCCCATTTTTAGACTATCGTTTCTTCCTCATTTCTCTAAATAAATTTTCCTCTTATATTTCTGATTATAGTGTGAAGAAGAATGTATTTAATAAAAATTGTGAGGAGTTTAAATGTTTTCGCAGCGTTTAAGTAGATCTTCCCATATTCTGTCTACTCTTTCTTGCAGTTCTTTTATTACGTGTCTGTTTTCTGGTTTGAATAGGTGGCGGAATCTTCCTTGTGGTTTGAGGTATTCTTCTATTGGCTTCTTTAATTTTGGATTTCTGGCTACGGCTAGGCTTCGGTCTGTTAGTTTCCAGACTCCATTTTCACATTCCCATAATGGGAAGAAGCATGTATCAACTGCTAATTTTGCTATTTCAATACTTTTTCCAGCTGGTGTCCTCCATCCTCTTGGACATGGTGAGAATGCATGTATGAAGGCTGGTCCATTAACTTCTATTCCTTTTCGTACTTTTCTCATTAGGTCTGCCCAGTGTGCTGGTGTTGCTGTGGCTACGTAGGGTATTCTATGGGCTACTGCAATGTCTGCGATCGGCTTTTTATGTTCAGTTTTTCCTGGGATGACTGTTCCTGCTGGCGATGTGGTTGTTGCTGCTCCTAGTGGTGTGCCTCCACTTCTCTGTATTCCAGTGTTCATGTATGCTTCATTATCGTATAGTATGTATAGGAAGTCATGTCCTCTTTCGAAGGCTCCACTTAAAGCTTGTATTCCAATATCGTATGTTCCTCCATCTCCTGCGAAGCATATTACATCTACATGATCATATTTGTATCTGCCTTTTCTAATCATTGCCTTTATTCCTGCTTCTATTCCTGAGGCTGTTGCAGCTGCATTTTCGAAGGCATTGTGTATCCATGGTAGTTGCCATGATGTGTATGGATATATTGTTGTGGCGACTTCTAGGCATCCCGTAGCATTTACTAGGATTGTGGGTCCACGTAGCACGGATAATACTTGTCTAACTATTATTGATGCTCCACATCCAGCACATAGCCTATGTCCTGATAGTATTAGCGGTTTTTTCAAGGCTATTTCTTTAAGATTTATTTTCAAGCTCATTCTCTCACCCCTATAAACTTGATATGACGTTCAATTTTACCTGTTTCAAGTATTTTCTGTAGGTCGTCGTAGACTTGTTTTACTAGTCCTGGATGCATATCTCTTCCTCCGAGGCCATAAACATAGTTTACTATTACTGGTCTTGGATCTTCATCGTAGAAGATTGCTCTTGTTTCTAGGAATACTGGTGCGCCGTAGCCTCCGAAGGGACCGCTTCTATCTAGTACTCCTATAACCTTTACATTTTTGAGGGCTTCAACAATTTCTTTTGCTGGGAATGGTCTGAAGGTTCTTAGTCTTAATACTCCTGCTTTTATACCGTTTTTCCTTAGTTGTTTGACTACGCTTCTAACTGTTCCTGCTGTTGATCCGAGTACTATGGTTGCTATTTCAGCGTCTTCTAGTCCATATGTTTCAATGAGTCCGTTTCCATATTTTCTTCCACTTATCTTTGAGTATTCTTCATTAATTGTTTCTATTACTTCTCTTGCATTTTCCATGGCTTCATGTTGCTGCATTTTATGTTCATAGTAGTAGTTGTATAGGTCTAGTGGACCGAAGGTTAATGGTTTTTCTGGGTCTAGGACGAGTGGTACCTTTCCTCCTAAATATGGTATTTCTACTTCAACTGGTTTTCTTACGCCTACAAATTCTTTTACTACTTCGTCTGGAAGTATCTTTACGTTTTGTAGTGTATGGCTTAATACGAAGCCGTCTAGCATAACCATTACTGGTAGTTGGACTTTAGGATGTTCTCCAATTCTGAAGGCTTGTATTACTGTGTCATATACTTCTTGGGCGTCTTCACAGTATAGTTGAATCCAGCTTGCATCTCTACATCCCATGGAGTCTCCGTGGTCACAGTGGATGCATATTGGTCCTGATAGTGCTCTATTCACTATGGCCATTACTATTGGTAGTCTTAGGCTTGAGGCTATGTAGACTATTTCCCACATTAAGGCTAATCCATTGGCTGCTGTGGCTGTAAATGTTCTTGCTCCAACTGCAGCTGCTCCTACACATGCGCTTAGAGCTGAGTGTTCAGATTCACATGCAACGAATTCTGTTTCCACTTCTCCATTAGCTACGAATTCTGAGAATCTTTCTACAATTATTGTTTGTGGTGTTATTGGATATGCTGCAACCATATCTACGTCGCATTGTTTCACAGCCCATGCAACTGCTTCATCTCCACTTAATCCCATAACCTTTTGTTTCACCATCATTTCTCTCACTCCAAAACCATTTCTATTGCTTTTACTGGGCATTCATTTGCGCATATTCCACAACCTTTGCAGAAATCATAGTTTACTGATACTTTTTCTCCATCCCATTTTATTGCTTCATCTGGGCAGTATACCCAGCATATTAGGCATTTTATGCATTTGTTTTGATCTATTATGGGTTTGAATGTTCTCCAATCTCCAGTTTTAAATTCTGTTGAGAGTTTCCAGCAGACACCTGCTATGGGTACTTCACGCCAACCTTTTAGCTCACTCATACTTTAACCCCCATAGTTTCCTTATAGGCTCTCTCTACTACTTTGATGTTTAATTCACCTATTTTTCCTGGAAATCTCTCCTTTAATGCTTCATAGATGCTTTCTAGTTTGACTATTCCTATTGTTCTTATTAATGCGCCGAGCATTGCAGTGTTTGTTATTCCTCTCTTCAGTATTTTAACTGCAATGTCTGTTGCTGCTACCGTGTATACTTTGTATCCTTTCCCCCTTACTCCTAGTTTTTCTGCTAATTCCTCTGGTTTTCCTCTAAAGTTTGCTATTATGTATCCTCCTTCCTTTAGTCCTTCAATTATCATTTTTGAGTTTAATAATGTGGGATCTAAAACTACAACTGCATCTGGTGTATATATATTGCAGTGAATTTCAATTGGTTCATCACTTATTCTAGTGAAGGCCATTATCGGAGCGCCCATTCTTTCAGGGCCGAAGGTTGGGAAGGATTGAACATATTTTCCTTCCTTTAATGCTGCTGAGGCTAGGAGGTTGCTTGCAGTCCAAGCACCTTGTCCTCCTCTCCCATGCCATCTTATCTCTATCATCTCAGCCCACCACAATTGAATAATCTATGTCGCGTTAACCTAATAACCTAAACCCTTAAGTCTTTCGATGGATTTGAGCGAAAAATTTATTGACTTCCCTTAGAGTTATAGCTAAGAGTGCGTTGAGTAGTGTGGGTGTGACATGGATGAGTAGGGCTAAAGTTGAGATTAAATTGTTTGATAAATGGTCATTTGATGATGTTGAAGTTAGAGACCCTGGTTTAAAGAGGTATATTTGTCTTAAGCCAGTTTTCCTTCCCCATACTGGAGGTAGGCATGAGCATAAGCATTTTGGTAAAGCTGAGGTTCCAATTGTTGAGCGATTGATAAACAAGGTTATGAGGCCTGGTAAGAATATGGGTAAAAAGGCTTTGGCCATGAATATTGTGAAGCAAGCCTTTGAAATTATACATTTGGAGACTGGTGAGAATCCAATGCAGGTTTTAGTTAGAGCTCTTGAGAATTCTGCTCCAAGGGAGGAAACAACTAGAATTGTTTATGGTGGTATAGTTTATCATCAAGCTGTGGATATTTCTCCTATGCGTCGATTAGACTTGGCATTGAGATTTATAACTGAGGGTGCTAGGAAGGCTTCCTTTAGTAATCCTAAGACTATTGAGGAATGCTTGGCTGAGGAGATCATTTTAGCGGCTAAGGGTGACTCTAGATCACATGCTATTCAAAAGAAGGAGGAGATTGAGAGAATAGCATTATCTTCAAGATAAGATATAATAAAGTTTTTCTATAACTTTTAATATTACTAATCACAAAAACCTTAAATAGCGGGTTTAAGGATTAGTTTCGCCGAGTAAATGGAAGTGATTGAAATGTCTGAGAAACCACATTTAAATCTGGTAGTAATAGGCCATGTGGACCATGGTAAGAGTACTTTGATGGGACACGTACTATTCCTAACTGGAAACGTTGACGAGCGGACAATGAGACTGCTTGAAGAGGAGTCAGCGAAGATTGGAAAGGCTTCATTTAAATTTGCATGGGTCATGGATAAATTGAAGGAGGAGCGAGAGCGAGGCTTAACAATTGACCTTGCCTTCTGGAAGTTCGAGACACCTAAGTATTACTTCACTATCATTGACGCTCCAGGTCATAGAGACTTCGTAAAGAACATGATTACTGGAACTTCTCAAGCTGATGCTGCCATACTTGTTGTTTCAGCTAAGAGAGGTGAGTATGAAGCTGGTATGAGTGCAGCTGGACAGACTAGGGAGCATGCATTCCTTGCAAAGACGCTTGGTGTAAATCAGTTGGTTGTTGCAATAAATAAGATGGATGATCCAACAGTGAATTGGAGTGAAGCAAGATATAAGGAAGTTAGAAATGGTGTAGCAAAGTTCCTTAGAATGATTGGATATGATATCTCTAAGATTCACTTTATACCAGTGTCAGCTTGGTATGGAGATAACCTAGTTGTTAAGAGTGAGAGGACACCATGGTATGATGGACCAACTCTAGTTGAAGCATTGGACATGTTTGTTCCTCCACCAAAGCCTATTGAGAAGCCTTTAAGAATACCAATTCAAGATGTCTACACTATTACTGGTGTAGGTACAGTTCCTGTGGGTAGAGTTGAAACTGGAGTTCTAAAGGTTGGTGACACGGTAGTATTTATGCCACCCAATAAGTCTGGTGAAGTTAAATCTATTGAGATGCATCATCAGAAGATATCGAAGGCTGTTCCTGGAGACAATATTGGCTTCAACGTTAGAGGTGTATCTAGAACTGACATAAGACGTGGAGATGTATGTGGACATACAAGTAATCCACCAATAGTTGCAGAGGAGTTTGTGGGTAGAATATTCGTGCTATATCATCCAACCGCTATTGCTGCAGGTTATACTCCTGTAATGCACGTACATACAGCTACTGTGGCTGTCCGCTTCTATGAGTTGATGAAGAAGATTGACCCGAGAAGTGGAGCTACAATTGAAGAGCATCCAACCTATCTAAAGCAGGGTGAAAGTGCAGTTGTGAGATTTAAGCCATTAAAGCCAGTGTGCCTTGAAAAGTATGCTGACTTCCCGCAACTAGGTAGATTTGCCATCAGAGATATGGGTAGAACTATTGCTGCTGGAATTGTAATGGAAGTCAAGCAAGCTAAGCTTGGAAAGTAAATTTAATGGTAAAAGGTGTCAATGATGGTCAGGAAAGCCAGAATACGATTAACGAGCACCGATGCATACAAGCTCAATGAGGTATGTGAGCAGATAAGACGTATTGCTCAAAAGACTGGAGTTAAGATTTCAGGTCCCATACCATTACCTACTAAACGCTTAGTTATAACAACTATGAAGAGTCCATGTGGCGAGGGAACAAAGACGTGGGATAAATTTGAATTAAGGATACATAAGAGGTTAATTGACATTGATGCTGATGAACGTGTGATGAGACAGATAATGAGAATACGTGTACCAGATGATGTAAAAATTGAGATAGAACTTACATAAGCCCCAATCCACATATTTCTTTTATTTCATGAGCACAGGTTAATTTTACTTAATTTTGTTAGTAAATTTATCAAGTTTATCATTTTCAATATAAATTCTAAGCTCCGCATATTACTTTCAAGTGTTTCTCTTTATCTGAGTTTGATTATGAGGAAGCGTTAAAAGATTTTTCTGTAAGAAAAAGTTAGTGTTATTGAATTTTATTTGAACTTTACCTTTTCTGTTATGCACTGTTTTGTTAGTGTGTTTATGGAGAAAATTTAGGTAGGTTGTCTTCATTTAAGTTTATAATTTTTCCTTCTACTTTCTTTTTTTCACTATAAATTCGCAATATGGGTCTCCCATAGCTATGCATTTCACTTCTTCAGCTTTCATTTCTTTGGAGAATAATGATGTTAGATAGCCTGCAAGTATTCCGCGTATAAAGTGACTATATGGTTTTCTGCTTCCTAAACCTAGTTCACATTCAAAAGAGTCATATAATCTCAGAGTTGCGCTTGTATTGGAGATATCAATATTTACAAGTTCTATTCGGCCAAGGCCAGCCCAGCTAAAAATATTTGCACCTAATTTATCAATGAGTGTTGCAAAGTCTATTATACCGAGAGTTTTTCCAAGCTTTTTATGTGCTTCACCATATTTTAAACCTGAGCAGAATCCTGCATAATAAAGAAATGCTTCACCTGCTGTTCCGAAGTATTTTCGTATGTCACAAAGCAGTCCTTCATAGCCTGGCTTAGAAAACATTATTGCCCTGTCTGACATTATTTGAATTCCATGTAGAGAATTCTTGATGAAAAAACTTTTTTTCACTGGAGAAATAACTTTTACATTTTCAACGTAACTTATTTTTCGCAATTCCTCTTCAATCTCTTCAGCTACAATGTCAGCATCTGTTACGTTGACAAAAGCTAATACCTTAACTATTCTCTCTTTTGGATTTGGGGTGAAAAAGGATACATAGGAAAGAGATGCATTATATTTGCGCAATCTATGTGAAATCCAATTTAAAACACTTGATTTTGCTTCTACCTCAATTATGAGGAGAATAACGTTTTCTTTTTTTATCCTAGATTTTTTATTGAAGCTTATGGGTGATGTCATTTTATTATTTAGATCTATTATTCTTTCTACCCACTCTCTGTTATCTGCCCATCTTCTAAGATGTCTACCGCGTTTTCTGAAGCTTTCATTTTTATTTCTTTTAGGCAATTATTACACCCCAAGTATTCTTTAATTTTCAGAATATTCTGGGGGTAAAACAATTATTTAATAACATGTATGTATGCCTGCTTACAGACAACCGTTGAATTGGTTCATAAATTTTAAATCTTAATTTTTATCTAAGAATTTTGTAAAAACATGGATTTAACATCAATTAGATGGAGGCAACGAAAAATGGCGAGGAGATCACGATTTGAAATTTATCTTCACATTTTAGAGGCAGTAGCAGAAGGCAGCAAAAAACCAACGCACATCATGTACCGGGCTAACTTATCCTGGATAAGGTTGAAAAAATACTTGAATTTTCTAATTTCTCAAGGGCTTCTACGGCAGAATACAAATGCATCAACATGCACTTTTTCACTAACTAGGAAGGGAAGAGAAGTTTTAGCATATTATAAAAGACTTGAAAGACTTTTCCATCAAGAAGAAAGAAAAGTGTTTTACCCAGAAATTTATGTTCGTTACAACTAATCTTTTATTTTTTATCTTTATCTCCCCATCTGCTTCTTCTTTTAATCAACGAAAAGCGTAGAGAGCACTGGATAGAGCTAAGCCTAATATGAGCTATAGCCTAAATAGCTTGACGTGAGCAAAATTTCCATGATATTAATACATGTTTAACTTTTGGAGAGTTTTCATAATCTAATTTTTCCTTTTTACTTTCACCTATAATTGTGTGTTTAGGTAGTATTCCTAAACTTCACACTTGACCACGAAGTCTAGCTTAAGACTGATTCAAATATATTTTTGTAAAAGGTGTCACTAGTAGTATAATTTTTAGGGATTGTCTTTCTTAGTAGAGAATCCTCAAATTTTATGAATAATTTTTACTGCGTCAAGGAAAAGATTATGATTCTAATAATGCAACACACGTTTCTTTAAAACATTGTTGTTGTTCACAACTTTAAAAATAGCTTCTGTAAGATATAAGACTGATGTGCCATGAGAAGGTCAAAGCTAGAGATTTATATGGATGTATTGCGAATTATAAGTAAAGGTT
>JANZKD010000021.1 GCA_025061245.1 Candidatus Culexmicrobium profundum | reverse complement strand
TACTGAATTTAAGGGTTATGAGGCGTTGATTCCAGTGCTTTTAATAATTTTTAATGCTGCAATAACTGCCCAAGCTTCTTTGCATGAGAGGAGAAGGGAAATACTTACTTTCTCAGCTGTTGGTTGCTCTCCTTCAAGGTTGTTTATGATTTTTTTATATGAAGCATTTTTAATTGGCTTCGCAGGTGGTGCACTTGGATATGCTCTAGGATTATCCTCATATAAACTTATGGCTATGATGAGTTCAATTGATGTTAAGCCGAAAATATCCTTTGTATGGGCTATTGTATCTATGTCAATTGCAATTGTAAGTATGATTATAGGTGCGGCTTTGACTTTAAGATCTTCCCTCTTAATTGTACCATCAAGACTTTGGCATATTAAGGCGATTCAGTCAGCTGAAAGACGTGAAGATTACTGGTTATTCGAGATACCCGTAAGGATTAAGTATGAAAATGTTGAAGAGTTTATGGATTTCATTTATAGAGAATTGAAATCATATCCAAGTTCCTTAGAAGAGTCTCTGAGGGTTATTTCATTTAAACGTGATGTTATTGACGGTGAGAAAATATTAACTATAGTCTTTATATATGATACTGGAGCTGGTAGTGCATCAAGAAATACGGCTAGAGGAATTATTGAGTTAAAAGTTAGTGATGGCGAGTGTGAAATCTATCTTAAAGTTAAGAGTTATGGTAGAGATCCTGAAAATCACGCCTATAAGACGGCTAGACTTGTTAGAAACTTAGCTTTAAAATGGCGATAACTGAATTTACGTCTTCATCAATTGGGTGAATAGAATTATAAACTTAGAGGCATTTTAAGTATAACTGGTGAATATGTTGAGGCCCATAAATGTTGATGATTTAGTTAAATTAACATTTGTTTCAGATCCCCAGATTGATCCAGAGGGAGATAGGGTTGCCTTCGTTGTAACTAGAATGAATCTTGATGAAGATGAGTATGTTAATAGAATTTGGATTGCTGATTTAGAATCAAGTGAAGTTTATAGTTTAACAAATGGGCCAAAGGACACCAATCCTAGATGGAGCTCTTCAGGAAAATATTTAGCCTTTACTTCAAGGCGTACTCTAAAGAAGGAGGAACGTGGAAGTGAATTGTGGATTATTCGTCTAGATGGCGGTGAACCAAGATTACTGCTGAAAAGAAAAACTGCAATTAGTAAAGTTGAATGGTTTCCAGATGAAAGGAAGTTGGCTATACTTTCAGATGTTGGCGAGTTTCAGGAGGATGTCAAGGTTATAGATAGATTGCTTTTCTGGTTTAATGGGCGGGGCTTCATTAACACTTTACGTCGCCACTTATTCATTGTTGATGTAAGTAGCGGTGAGTTAAATCAGATTACTGAGGGAGAATTTGATGTAAATTATTTTGCAATAAATCATAGAGGAGATAAGATTGCATATATAGCGAAATTAGAGGACTCAAAACCGTTCATAACTGATATTTTCGTGTATGATTTGAAAAGTGGTGAGAAAATTAAATTAACTGATTCAAATATGAATATTGATTCATTGTCATGGAGTCCTGATGATCGCAAATTAGTTTTTAGGGGTCATAATTTTAGGCGGGGAACAATTAGTCATAGACACATTTACACCATTGAAATTGATAGTCGCAAAATTTCAGACTTAACAGGCAATTTAGACAGGAATACTGTTAATAGTTTAAATAGTGATGTTAGAGGGCCTGGTCGAGAAAATGGTCCCATATGGATTGATAACTATATTTACTTTATCATTCATGATAGTGGTTCTGTTAATCTTCATAGAATTAATACATTGACTGGTGAAATTGAAAATGTTACTTCTGGGGAAAGAAGTGTTGAATGTTTTTCCGCTACATCAAGGGATGGTAATCATATCGTTGCCTTTACTTCTATGAATGAGATTATGCCGCCTGAATTATATGTAGTTAAAGGAACTTCGGAGGAAATTAAAGTAACCAGCTTTAATGACTCATTATTAAGTCAATTGAAGCTATCTAAACCAAAGAAGTTTAGTTTTAAGGCTAGTGATGGTGCTGTTGTTGAAGGATGGATAATGGAGCCATCTACTGGTTATGAGGGGAAAGTTCCTACTGTACTCTATATTCATGGTGGACCTAAAACAGCCTATGGCTCGTCTTTCATACATGAATTCCATTTGATAACTGCAAATGGATATGCCTTAATTTATCTGAATCCACGTGGAAGTGATGGTTATAGTGAGGAATTTGCGGATATTAGAGGTCACTATGGTGAAAGAGACTATAAAGATATAATGGAGGGATTGGACTATGCGATTAAGAATTTTGTTTTCATAGATGAAGACAAATTGGGAGTTATTGGAGGGTCCTATGGAGGCTTCATGGTAAACTGGATTGTTGGTCATACAGATAAGTTTAAGGCTGCAGTTAGTATGCGAGGTATTTCCAATTGGTATAGCTTCTATGGAGTTAGTGATATAGGCTACTGGTTTACACTTGATCATATTTTAGGCGGCTTAGATAAAGAACCATTAACTAGGGAGAATATAGCTAAGATGATTGAAAAATCTCCGTTAACTTACTCTGAAAATGTAAATACCCCGCTCCTGATAATTCATAGCATCGATGATTTGAGATGCTATTATGAGCAAGCATTACAATTTTTCACTGCTCTAAAATGGTTGGGTAGAGATGTTAAATTAGTATTAGTTCCAAAGGAGACGCATGACTTATCTAGAACTGGGAAACCGAAGCATCGAATTGAAAGATTAAAGCATATAATTGACTGGTTTAATGAAAAACTAAAGGAAGAAGGTAAAAAAGGTAAAAAATAAGGCAATATTATTTTCGGAAACTATGTCTTATTATTTTTCCTGGAAGTTTTCCAGTATGCTCTCCCTCTTCAATTACTATTTCTCCATTGACAATTACAAAGTGTATTCCTTTTGGATATTGCATTGGATTTGTATATGTTGCTTTATCTTTAATTTCCTTTGGATCAAATATTACTAAGTCGGCCCAGAATCCTGGTCTTATAATTCCTCTATCTAGTACTCCTATTTTTCTTGCTGGTAGGGATGTCATTTTTCTAATGGCTTCTTCTAATGTTAGGACTTTTTCTTCTCTAACATATTTTGCTAAGACTCTTGGATATGTTCCATAGCTTCTGGGATGGGGTACTCCCTTTCCCAGTACACCATAGGGGGCTAGTGCATATCCATCTGTACCAATCATAACCCATGGTCTTTTAATAATTTTAACTATGTTTTCTTCGCTCTGATTGAAGTTTACTATGCCGAGAGATGAATTTCTTTCAACCGCTATTTCTACAAGTTTCATAGCTGTTTCTTCTACTGTTTCATTCCATTTTTCTGCTACTTGTTTTACTGTTAATCCTTCCAGTGATGGGTCTGCATCAAATCTTGATATTAGTGCTCTTTCAGCTCCTCCTCTAATTTCCATTACTCTAGCGAGTTCTTCTTTTATTTTTTCTCTTGTTTCACGGTTTTTCAGTCTTTCTAACAGTTTATCTCTTCCTCCTGCATGAGCCCATTTGGGTATCCATGCCAATAGGGAGGTGCCGCTTGCAGGATATGGGTATTGATCTGCAGTAACTTCTATCCCTCTTTCTCTTGCCTCTTCAATTAATTGGATTATTAAATCACATTTATCCCATAATGGCTTTGCAAGTATTTTTAGATGTGATATTTCTACTGGAATTTTGGCTTTTTCTCCGATTTCTATTGCTTCTTTTATTGCTTCTACTACTTTTCCTCTATCTCCTTCATCTCTTATGTGTGAGGCGTAGATTCCTCCTCTTTCGGCTACGGTTTTTGCAATTTCAATTACTTCTTCAGTTTCAGCATAGGATTGAGGGTCGTATCTTAATCCTGTTGATAAGCCTATTGCTCCCTCATCAATTGATCTTGCAGCTAAGCTTTTCATTTCTTCAAGTTCATTTTTGGTTGGTTTTCTATTTTCATATCCCAATACAGCTATTCTGATGTTTGCGAATCCAACATAGGTTGCCACATTGACTGCAACGCCATTTTCCTCAAGTCTATTTAAATATTCATTCATGTATGTCCAATCTATCTTTAATCCGTATCTTTCACTGATTTTTGATGCTCTTTCCTTCATTTCTCCTATTAATGGTGCTGCTGAGCTTCCGCAGTTGCCTATGACCTCGGTTGTTACTCCTTGTCTAATTTTGCTTTCAGCTTTGGGGTTTACAAGTAAGGTGTAGTCTGAGTGGCTATGAATATCTATGAATCCTGGGCATACTATTAATCCATCTGCACTAATAATTTGTTCAGCATCTTGCTTCAATTTCTTTCCTATAAGGACAATTTTTCCATTTTTTATGCCTATATCTGCTTTAAACCATGGATTTCCAGTGCCGTCAACAATTTTCCCCTTAATTATAAGTGTATCTAATTCCATTTCCCACGCCATCCAAAACTATTTTATTTTTCATTTTTAACCGTTGTTAACTTTATGATTTCATTTATCATTTTCATTCCACTTCCGGTGAGGATTATGCAGATTTTTTCGTCAGTATCAATGTTTTCTTTCATTTTTAAGAAGGCTGAAAATGCTGTTGCTGAGGTGGGTTCTACGAGTAATCCTATTTTTAATAATTTGCGTAGTCCTGTAATTATTTCTTCATCTGTAACGGCGATTACTTCGCCATTAGTTTCCTTTATTGCCTTGATCATTTGATTGAGTCTGGGTGGGTTTGTTATTTTAATTGCATCTGCTAATTTTGATTTTTTCTTCTTATTTTTCTTGTTATAGATTGCTTCGTAGAGTGGTGTGTATCCTTCGGCTTGGACTGCAATTATTTTTGGGATTTTATTTATCCATCCGAGTGTTAGCATTTCTTTGAAACCCTTAAATAGTCCAATGAGTAGTGTTCCATTTCCTACTGGAATTATGATTTTATCTGGTGGTTGCCAGTTGTTTTGCTCGATTATTTCATATGCTGTTGTCTTTATTCCTTCTATAAAAAATGGGTTCCATGAGTGACCTATATAGTAATCATCTTCTCCTAACTCTGAAATTGCTCTTTTTGCTGCTGTTTCTCTATTTTTTGTTTCGATGATGTATCCGCCAAATGCTTTGATTAAGTTTTTCTTGTTTTTTGGTGCGTTTTTAGGGACGTAAATTTTGGATGGTATTCTCGCTGCAGATGAATATGCTGATATGGCTGTTCCTGCATTTCCAGATGAATCTTCAACTATTCTTTTTGCTTTTAATAGTATTGCTCTATTTACTGCGATGCTTGCTCCTCTATCTTTAAATGATCCTGTTGGATTTAGGTATTCAAGTTTGAAGTATACTTTGTGCTTTTCAATTTCTTTTTCTATTAGTGGTGTTCCTCCTTCTCCCAATGTTACTCTTATTTTTCCATTTAATGGTATTGCTTCTCTATATCGCCATAAATTGAATGCTCTTTTACTTAGTTTGTTTTTATCGATGTTCAGTTTTTGGATGTTTACTTCGAGTGGACCGTTGCATTTAATGCATTTCCAATATTTGTAGTTTAAGGGTAAGTGTTTGCCACAGTTTAAGCATTTTATTTCATAGTTATTTTTCACTATGTTTTCACCCTACTACTTCCCTGATTACTCGTAGGAAGTTTTCGCCTAGGATTTTCTTTATATCATTTTTTGAATAGCCATGTTCAAGTAGCTTTGCAGTTAGGTTGGGGAGTTTGCTTACGTCTTCTAATCCTACTGGTGTTGAGGGTATTCCATCGAAGTCTGAGCCTAATCCAATATGGTTTATCCCTATGGTTTTTTCAATGTGTTCGATGTGTTTTATTAAGTCGTCGATGGTTGCTTTTCCCTCTTTCACAAGGAATCGAGGGTAGAAGTTTATTCCTATTACTCCATTTTTCTCAGCTATTGCTTTTAATTGTTCATCGGTTAAGTTTCTTGGATGGTTGCATAATGCTTTACAATTTGAATGTGAAGCTATTATTGGTTTCTTATGGTTTTCAACGAGATCCCAGAAGCATGATTCACTTAGATGTGAGACATCTACTATTATTCCAAGTTCATCCATTAGTTCTAATGTACGTAATCCAAGTGTCGTTAATTTACTTTCAGCTCTACTTTCTCCTACACCATCGGCAAGCATGTTTCTTTCATTCCATGTTAGTGATATTGCTCTTACACCGAGTTTATAAAATGGTTTTAACAATATCGGGTTAAACTGTATTGGCTCGGCTCCCTCAAGTGATATTAAAACTGCTATTTTTCCTTCTTTTTTAGCTTTTATAATATCTTCATGTTTATCTACTATTATTGTTTTATCTCTTGCTTTTTCTAATTCCATGTATAATGTGCTTATTAGTTCTAGTGCTCTTTCAGTTGCTTTTTCAGGCTTGTAGGTTGCATCAACATATATTGCAAAGAATTGGCATGTAACTCCTCCTTCAAATAGTCTTGGAATATCTATATGTCCAAATTCTCCTCTTTTTAGGAGGCTTCTCGTTTTCCAGTCTGGTCTCCACCGTATTGGAGCTAATTGTAGTACTGTGTCGCAGTGAGCGTCGATTATAATGCTTTCTTTATGTATGCTTTTTGCCTCGTCTAATAGCTCCTTATTAATATTAATCATATTTTGTCACCAAATATACTTTTATTTTTAATCATTAATAATTGATTTGTAATTTTGTTTCTTGAGATAAAGAT
Organism: Candidatus Culexmicrobium profundum; assembly: GCA_025061245.1. Classification (GTDB taxonomy): domain Archaea; phylum Thermoproteota; class Methanomethylicia; order Culexarchaeales; family Culexmicrobiaceae; genus Culexmicrobium_A; species Culexmicrobium_A profundum. Next base: position 11,322 of record JANZKD010000021.1, on the reverse strand, counting down.
AAATATTGAAATAATTTTATGACTAAAAGCTTAGTCGTATGTGGAGGTTGCGGTAATAATGGGGCAATAAGACGATATCTTATTCATGAAAAATTTATTAAAACTTTTGCTCAAGCCAGTTTAGCATTTGCCTTTAGTATTGGAGGAATGTTTTCAGGTAGAATTGTGTCTTCTCTTTCACATTTATTTATCAAATTTCCTTGGGTTATAGTGCTCTATCCCTCAGTTTTAACTTTACGAGGTGATATTGGCGGTGTTTTGTCTGGTAAGCTTAGTACTATGCTTCATACTGGTCAGGTTAAGCCTAGTTTTTCAGGTAATACCGTAGATTTTTATTCGCTTATTAAGGCTATTCTCATGTTGATTTTTATAGACTCACTAGGTATGAGTGTTTTTACGTTAATTATTAACTTTCTTGCTGGCTATGCCTCTTTCCAAGATGTTGTGTATTTCTTGCTGATTCCATTGATGACTTGTTTATTAGCAACATTTTTTTCAATGCCTATAACCATGGCTACTGCTTTTGCGAGTTTTAAAAGAGGACTTGACCCTGACATTATAGTTTATCCTGTAATTGCGATTATAAGTGATGTTATTGTCGCCTTATGTTATTTATTTACAATTAATTTTGTCATAAGTCTTGGGTCTTTGTCTATAAGAATTCTTGCTATATCTCTATCATTGATTTTTGTTTTTCTCTTTCTTCTTTCTAGGAATGATTTTTCTTTTGACATTTATATATCAACATTGAGGGAAGCGTCACCAACTATTCTTTTAACGAGTCTCGGTGGTGTTTTAGCTGGTACTGTTCTAGCTAGTTTACGGTATACTTTGGAGTTGAGACCTGAAATTCTAGTTGTTTATCCTGTTCTGCTTAATGCTTTAGGTGGTTTTGGTTCAATAATCGGGTCTATTACGACAACTAGACTTGCTCTCGGTTATATTTCCTCTAGTCTTTCTTCAATTAGATATATTCTTTTTGAGATTCTTACTATTGAGTTAGCTTCATTGCTGATGCATATTGTTTATGGTTTAAGTGGTTTTCTATTATGTCTTTTAACTGAGATTTCTGCTTCTCTTTTTATATTAGTGGTGTTGTGCATGTTTTTTGGTCTTGTGGGTCCAATGTTTATGTCGCTGATTTCTTTTTCAATTGGCGTTATAGCATTTAATAGGGGATGGGATCCTGATAACCTTGTTATCCCCCTTGTAAGTTCATGTGCTGATATTATTGGCACAATTTTAGTTGCATTGATAGTGAGCGTCATCTATTTTAGCATTTAATTTAAATTTATATTACGCGTATAGTTAAGTGTTAAGTGATTGGGGGTCTATTGATTTAGTATGAGACGCGATTCTTTTGAGGATTTAAAAGTGTACATGAGACCAATGTCTGTGAGGGAAGTATTGACTGAAATGAAGGATATATGTGGTCTTATGATCGACTTAGCTTATGCCTCTGTTTTGCTTGGGGATGAAGATTTAGCAAATGAAGTTTTGGAGCTTGAGAGAGAAATAGATTCGCTATTATATCAATTATGGATGAGTGCAGCAATTGCAGTTAGAGATAGAACTGATGCTGAGGCTATGGCTGGAATAGTTAAGGTGGCTGTAGCTATGGATGAAATTTCTAATGCTGTCTCAGATATAACGCAGATTGTTGTGGGTAAATTGGGGATTCATCCTGCTGTGAAGGAGGTTTTGGAAAAGATTGAACCGCACTATAGGCGTGTCATTATTAAACCAAATTCTTATCTTGTTGGTAAGAGTATTGGTGAATTGGATCTTGATATAAATTTAGGTATCTATGTTATAGCTATTCGACGTAAAAAGGAGTTAATAATTGATCCGGAGGATTATGTGAAATTTGAGCCTAATGATATAGTCGTTGTTAAGGGTCCCTTAGATTGCCTCAATGATTTCTCTATGATTGCTTCTGGTCAAATCAAAGACTTTAAGGAGGTTATAGAGGATTGAGTTTAGAGAAGATTGAGAATCTTCTTTTAAGATTACTTGATACTTCTAGAACGATGATTGATTTGGCGTATTCAGCTCTACTTTATAACGATAAAGTGTTTGCAGAGGAAGTTTTAAAATTAGAGGAGGAGGTAGATGAACTGCACACTGAACTTGAACTTGAAGCTTTAAAGCTGAAGCGTCAAGAGGGAGAAGAGAGAGGTGTATTGGGCTTAATTAGGCTTGGTTTATCAGCTGAAGCCATTTCTGATGCTGCTGCTTCTATTGCTGATGTTGTTGCCAGAGGATTTGAGCCTCATCCAATTTTACGTGTAGCCTTTAATGAAGCTGAGGAAGGAATAGCCTTAATTAGAGTTGATGATGGAAGTGAGCTTGATGGAAAATCTTTAGATGAACTTGAACTCGATGAGATGGGAATTAAAATTTTAGCTGTCAAGAAGCTTGGTGGTCGATGGATTAGAAATCCTCCAGGCAATCTAATTGTTAGTGGTCAAGATTTACTTATGGTTAGTGGTTATAGGGATAGTATTGAGGAGCTTAGGGAAATGGCTTCATCTAGTGAAACTGAAGAGGAGTAGCGGAAAATATTTCCGTTTAACGTAGAATATTTCTATTATGCTTGATACAACTGTTATTGGAAGTTTTCCTCTTTCATATAGTGAAGTTAATTTTAGAAGAGCTCTATTAGATCAGTTGAGGGCTGGTATAGATTATCCTGCTCTACCTCAACTTGACGATTTTTGTCTAATTTATTTGAGAGAGTTTGCTTTTCAGAACTGTGGAATTAATATTGTTGATGACACTCCATGGGTGACATCTTCGTTAAAGCCTCCTAAAATTAAGAATTTGGTAGGTCAAGTTAGTGTTGCAGTGAATATTATTAGGCGATTTAAAGGTGAAGTAAATTTGAAGGTTCAAGTCACTGGTCCACTTACACTAGCTTCTGTAACTAAGGTGACTGAGGATAAGTTTGCACTTAGTTATCCCAGTATTGTTGAGGAGTTTATTGTTGCTGTTTCCGATATAGTTAGACAGTTTTCAAGAATTAATTTTGTTAAGCTTGTTTTCATTGATGAGCCTTCTCTGCCTTATGCTTCTTGGATGGGTTTGAATGAAGAATTGCTTATTAAATCTATAAGTGAACCGCTTAGGGTTGCTAATAGTTATAATAAGCTTACTGGTGTTCATGTTTGCGGTGATGTAAGGGGGTTTTCACACATACTTCTACAAACATCGGCGAAAATTCTTCATCATGAATTTAAGGGTAACCCTCTAAATTTTCATGCATATTCCAGGAGAGATCTTGAATTATATGACAAGCTTTTAGGTTTGGGTTGTATTCAAACGGTTATTAAGGATAAGGAGTTACCTATTGAAGATGTAGATGAAATTGTTACTTTTGTTTCTAGGGCAATTGAAATCTATGGTGTTGAAAACTTATTTATTGCACCTGACTGTGGATTTAAGGGTTTTAAAGAAATTTTTGATGAAGATGAAGCTGAAAGAGTTGCTTTCATTAAAATGAGTAGAATGGTTGAGGCAGTAAGATCTTTACGTGGTTCTTATAGTTAGCTTGGATAACACTTTTAATCTCCTAGGATAATATTGCTTATTGGGGGTTTATTATGGGTAGATTCTCTATAAGCATCTCTACTCTTCTTAAGAGAATTAAAGAAGTTAGAAGGATTCTTGAAAAAAGGAAATTTGACGCATTAATACTTTTCAGTCCTATTCGCATATTTTATTTGACTGGGTACACTGTTATCCCTACTGAGCGTCCCATAGCCTTTATACTTCCTGTTGCTGATGAGCCTGCACTATTCGTACCCCGATTGGAAGAGGATCATTCAAAGTTTAGAGTTCCCTTTATAAAGAGGAGATTTGTATATTTTGAGTATCCTGGAGTTAAGCATCCAATGAAAGTTTTTGCTGAAGCATTGAGGGAGATGAATCTTGATGACAAGAATGTTGCTTCTGATGCACCTGGCTATCCTGGCATTATGGGTTATAAGGGTCCGAAGTTGACTGATGTTTTGCCTTCAATTAAGATTACCCTTGCACCTGAAATCATCGATGACATGCGTTTAATTAAGAGTGAAGAAGAATTGAATTTAATAAGAGAGAGTGCGAAGTGGACTAATCTTGCGCATAGATTGCTTCAAGAATATACTGCTCCTGGATTAATTGAAACTGAGGTTGCCATTAGAGCTAGCTATGAAGCTTCAGTAGCTATGATCAAGGCTTTGGGCCCAGAATATGATCCTGGCGCTTCCCTACCTGCGAGAGCTGGCTTTAGAGGGCAGATAGGTGCTTATTCAGCATATCCTCATATGCTTGGTGGAAGTATGATCATAAAGAAGGGTGATGTTCTAGTAACAGGTGCTGGAGCTAAGGTTGGTGGTTATAGTGCTGAATTAGAGAGAACTATGATTATTGGTAAGCCTACCGAAAAGCAAGCTAAGTACTTCAATATAATGGTTAAGGCGCAGAGGGCATCGCTTGATGCATTTAAGCCTGGAATTAAGGCTTCTGAGGTAAATAAAGCTGCTTTCAAAGTTTTTAAGGAGGAGGGTGTTCCAATGGAATATGTATTGCATAGAGTTGGACATGGAATTGGCTTGGAAGGACATGAACCACCATGGATTGAAGATGGTGATGAAACCATACTTAAACCGGGAATGGTGTTCAGCTGTGAGCCTGGAATTTATATTCCAGGGTTTGCAGGCTTCCGACATTCGGACACTGTATTTATAACTGAGGATGGAGTTGAGATAGTAACTTATTATCCGAGAGATTTAGAGGACTTGATAATACCAACATAATCTTCTTTTTACCTGAGTTTTACTATAGGGATAGGATATGTTCAATTTGAATCTAAATTTGGTATGATTAAGGATAATGTTGAGAGAGCTGTTAGCTTAATTAAAAGTGTTAATGCAGAATTACTGGTTCTACCTGAACTTTTCAATACTGGCTATCTTTTCCTCGACTTTAAGGAAGCTTTATCTTTATCTGAGCCTGTCCCTGATGGTTTCACTACTAGTAGGTTAATTGAAGTTGCTGGGGAAACTAATACTTATATTGTTGCTGGTATTGCAGAGCGAGATAACAATAAAGTTTTTAATTTTGCAATTGTTGTTGGTCCTAGTGGATTTATTGGAAAGTATTGTAAAGCTCATTTGTTTTATAAGGAGAAGATGATTTTTCTCCTGGAGATTGTGGGTTTAATGTCTTTGATATTGGAGTTGTGAAGATTGGTGTTATGATTTGTTTTGATTGGTGTTTTCCTGAGGCGGCTAGAATATTGGCGTTGAAGGATGCTGAAATTATTTGTCATCCAGCAAATTTAGTTCTTCCCTATGCGCCTAAGGCGATGTTCGCTAGATCTATTGAGAATAGAGTTTTCACCATAACTGCTAATAGGATAGGGGTTGAAGAGCGTGGTGGTGAGAGGCTTTCCTTCATAGGTTTAAGTCAGGTTACAAGTCCTAAGATGGAGGTTTTAATTCAAGCTGGAGAGAGTGTGGAGGATGCTGGTGTTGTTGAAGTTGATTTATTATTGGCTAGGAATAAGTGGATTACTAGTTTAAAATCATGTGTTTGATGATAGGAGAGTGGATTTATATAGCTCACTGCTTTTATAAGGTTTAATTTTATATGCAAATAATTTTAAGATTTGATGTTAAGTATATCTGGTGATATTTTGCTTTTAACTGATGTTCTTGTTATTGGTGGAGGGGCTGCAGGGTTAAGAGCTGCCATAGCAGCTCGGGAAAATGGTGTCGATGTTATTTTGGCTTCTAAAGCGCCTATGGGGTATGCTTCTTCTACCTTGTATGCTGGTGGTGGTTTTAGAGCTGCTTTAGGTGATTATAGTGCTGAACGCCATTTTGAGGAAACAATTATTGGAGGTAAATTTCTAAATGATCAAGAATTAGTAAGGACAATGGTTTTAGAAGGTCCAAAGCGGTTATTGGAGTTGGAGAAGTTTGGAGTAAAGGTTTATGTGCACTCTGGCGGTATACGTGTTTCAGCTACTCCTCTAATTAATGGTTATGGCTTAACTAAGCCGCTTAGGGATTATGCTGAAAGTATTGGTATAAAATTTCTTGAAGGTGTTATGGCTTTAGATTTAATTAAAGATGAGTCTGTGAATGGAGCAGTTTTCTATGATATTTCTAGGAATAGGTTGTTTATTGTTAAAGCAAAAGCTGTTATATTGGCTACTGGTGGTTATAGCCAAGTTTTCTTACACACAGATAATCCTGTGAGAGTTAGTGGTGATGGATGTGTAATGGCATTAAAAGCTGGCGCTACATTAATTGATATGGAATTTGTCCAGTTTTTCCCTCTAGGTTTAGCTGAGAAAGGTTTTCCAGCTTGGCTTTTCCCAGCATCTTCAGGTAGATTAGTTAATTCGGTTGGAGAGGACATTTTAGAAAAATATGGGTTGAATGTGAATTTGTATACTGCAATAATTAAGTTTCGCGATTTCACTTCGAGAATTATTTGGAGGGAAATTGTTGAGGGGAGGGGTATTGATGAAGCAGTAATATTAGAGTTACCTACCGCTCCTGCAGATCAGATTCCTGTTGGTTTTACTGGTATTTCAAAGGTGTTGGCTGAGGCCTTTAAGTTAAAGTCTAATAGAATTAAAGTTGCACCATTAGCTCACTTTACTATGGGTGGAATTAAAGTTAATTTAGATGGTGAAACAACTGTTCCCGGATTATATGCTTGTGGTGAAGTTACTGGTGGGGTTCATGGTGCTAATAGGTTGGGTGGAAATGCATTAACTGAAGCAATAGTGTTTGGAGCTAGAACTGGAGTGGCTGCAGCTAAGTGGGTGGAGAATGTAACTAACTTGTCTGAGGCTGATGATGATTTAATTAGACGTTATGAAGATTTAATTTCATCCTTCAAGAATGGACGGTATAAAGTTAAAGAGCTGAGGTTCAGAGTTAAGAAAGCTATGTGGACTAATTGTGGGATAATTAGGGATGAAAATAAACTTAATTTGCTTTTAAAGACGTTAAGGGAAGTTAAAGATGATTTAGATGAAGTTTACGCCTTTTCTCGTAGTGAGGTTTTAGAGGCATTTGAATTACGAAATCTTCTTCAAGTTTCAGAGGTTGTTGCTACATCAGCTTTGCTTAGGAGGGAAAGTAGAGGTGCGCATTATAGGAGTGATCTCCCTGAGCAAGATGATAAAGAGTGGTTAAAGCACATTTGCATCTCTCTTGAAGACGAGGAAATAATGGTTAATTATGAACCTGTGAATTTAAAGTACTTGGGATTAAAGTGTTAACTACTTCAGTAGAATCTTTATATTAATTTTCCAATTATGTATTTAGGTTGGAGAAATGCTCAATATACCTAAAGTTCAGGTTCAGGTTCATAGAAAATTAAAGTTGTTAGTTGATGAAGCGTCTGAATTCCCTGAAATTTCTAGTCCAGTAATTGAGGCTTCAAGAAAGCTTCGTTTTATTGATTTAAATTCTCTCTTAAATGAAAGATCTAGATTGATTAGGATGTTTAGGGAGATTGCTCTGCCATTAGAATTTGATTTTCATCCGCCATTAAATTTCTCTCCTAAATCTCCATTAGATGAGAGTTGGGCTGATAATGCTTTAAAGAATACCTTGGTAATTGGTGTTGATACTAGTGAAATTACGCCTACTCCTCATGTTTCACCCTTATTTCTACTTATCAATATTGGTTATCAAGCTATTTTTTATGGTGACAAGTTAACTTATTTACATGGAAGTACTCCTTACTTCTACGCTTCAAAGGAAATTATGACTGATATTGGGGTTGGGCGATTTAAGCATGTTCCATCTTGGCTTCTTGAAGTTAAGCGATTAGAGGATGAATGTAAGGTTGTTGAGGAACTTTTAAAATCATTTTTGAAAGTAGATGTTTCCTTTGTGTTTTTTGATGAGAGTTTTTCAGTGAATTATCTTACAGCTAGATCTAGAGAGTTTAGGCGTAGAGTTGTGGAATCATTGGTTACGATGCATAGGAAGCTTAGGGATTTAAATGCTATTCCCATTGGCATCTTTTACACTAGGTCGAGAGCTTTTACCTTTATGACTATAAGATCTGTGTTATGTGCATCGAAAAACTGTTCAGACTGTATTAATCAAAGTGCTAACTTGCGTTGTAGAGAATTATCTACTATTCGGGATTCTATTTTATTTGATAAGGTGTTAAATGTGGGTTGGAGGTCACCTTTATTTGATGTTAAAAATAGGGTTACTGAGGAATTTCCTGACTTAAAGGTTCTTGGTTTTTATGTTAAGATTGGAAGTGGAAATGTATTGAGGGTTGAATTTCCAGATTGGTGTCGTGATTATGTTGATGATATTCATAGAGTAGTTTTTGCTCAGTCTATAATTGGTAGAGGTTACCCATATATTTTGGAGAGAGCTCATGAAGAAGCTTATATAAGTCCTCGTGAGAGAGCATGGGTTTTATCCTATATTGATAAATTGCTTAGAGCTTCAGGTAATCATGGATTAACTCTTTCTGGGAAATTTAGGCGAAAGATTAGGGGTGTAGTTTAATTATTTTATTTCCATTATAAATTAGGAGGATTGATGGGTGATAGATGTGGCTTATAGTGTTGATTGGCTGACTATTTTCTCTAATCCTCAACATGCTTTTGGAGAGGTCTTTGAGTCTAATAATATGGGGTTTAAGGTTAGAGCTTATAAGCATGGATATGAGGCTACTCCTGAGTATGGCTCTATTATAGTTGTTAATTGTGGTTCGCATTTAACTATTGGTTTAATTCATTATTCTGAGATGACTGTGGCTCCAGGTCTTCAAGCAATTCCTGCTCCTATGCGTGCTTTGAGGGAGCAGGTTAAAAACAGGTATCCTGACTTGGAAGATAGGTTGATTGATACTTATCATGCTGTTTCGATTGGATGGTATCATAGAGGATGTTTTTATCAGTCTAGGCCGAGGAGAAAGCCGTTGATTCATGATTTAGCCTTCATACCTAATAGGGATTTCATTAGGGCTTTTCATAATTTTAATGGAGATTTTAGAGCTGATTATGTACCACTTCTTGTTCATGTGTTGGGTACGAGGGAGTTTATATTTTTGGCTGATGCCTTCTTTTCGAGTTTGGCTGAGAATTTTTCTGAGGATGAACGTGTTTCTCTCTTTAAGTCTATTTCAACTTCTATGGCTAGGTGGGGTGTTGATTCTAATATTTCCCTAGTGTTGGATAGAGCGAGGAAAATCTTGTTGGAGGGTTGAGTTTTGGAGAAAATTTTTGCTCGAATTACAGGTGGAAGCTTGAGTAGGGGTCTTGAAGCACATATTCTTAGAAGCTTTTCTCCTGAAGATATAACTAATGGTTCTCTTGTTGTTGTTTCAGGTGTGAAGAGTAAGTATTTAGCTTTAATTTCAGATTTGCAATTGAAGTCTGGTTCTGATATTGCTGTTTCACTTGTTAGAGGTGAGGATGGTTCTTCTAGTGAGATTAGATTGGCTCAGGAGATTGCTGCCGCTGGGCTTAAGAGTGAAGGTGTTTTAGGTGCAGAATTAACTTTAATTCCAATAGCTGTTTGTAGGGATAATGTTGTTGAAAAGGCTGATAATATTCCGGGTTTAATGTCCTCTGTTAAGTTTCCTTCTATAAGTGATATTGAATCATTTTATGGGAGGCTTGATAATAAGGTTCGTTGGGGTATTGGTAGTCCTAAGTCGCCACTTGTAGATGAAAAGTTGGATGTTTTTATTCCAATAAATGTTGATGTACTTGTTAGGGGTTGTTTTGGAATTTTTGGTAAAAGTGGTACTGGGAAAACTTTTCTAGGGAATCTTTTGGCGACATATATTGTATTGGCTAATCATGCTGACGCCTTTGAAAAGAAGGTTAAGCTTTTGATACTTGATATGCATAGTGAGTATGGTTTAATGGTTAAAGATCAACTTGGAGAGGAATTTGCTGAGGGTGTTGGATTAGCTTTTAAAAATGATTTTATGAGGCTTTCTCCTGATGGTATGTTATCTAAAGAAACTGGTTTAGATGTTTTCAAGTTGAATTATAGGGTGATTACTGTTCAGGATTTGTTAGCATCGGGTGAGGCTCTAGGTTTCACGAGGACTTTTATGGATTTATTGCCTTCTATAGCTAGTTTACTTAGAAATAGGTTTGGTGATGAGTGGCTTAGAGCTTTATGTGGTTTTGTTGATGAAGCTGAAGATGATATTGTGAAGAAGGAGGTTAAAGATAGATATGGTCTGGGTGCACTTATGTCCCTTATTGCTGCTAGGGGTAGACTTTCACGTTTAAGAGATTATGAATTTATTGATTGGAGTGAGGATGGAATAGTTGATTCTGCATCTGATGTAATTAATGAATTGTTAGAAGGTGATCGTAGTGTTGTTATTAGTTTTGGTAGGTATGGTGATGATAGAGTTGCTTACATGTTGATAGCTAATATTATAGCTAGACGATTATGGCGTTCCTGTATAAATAGGATAATGTCTGGGAAAAAGTTGAAGTATCGTGTTGTCTTCTTTCTTGAAGAGGCGCATAAGTTTCTTGGTCCGGACGTTTATTATATGACGCCCTTTGGAAATATTGCTAGAGAGCTTAGGAAGCGAGGTGTAGTTTTATGTATTATTGATCAGAGACCTTCACAGATATTTGAGGATGCTAGAGCGATGCTTTGGAATAGCTTTGTAATGTGTTTAACTGAGGCTTCTGATATTGAGGCTGCCTCTAAGGGTTTACCTCTCTCTAAATTGTTTAAGCCAGTTATTGAGGGGTTGAGGAGAAGAGAGGCATTAATTTTTGGTGAGGCAATTACAATACCTTCTGTCGTGACTGTTAGAGATTATAGGTTGGCAATTAGTGAGGCTAAGGAGTTTTACAAGAAATTGATTAAGAGTGTTGAAGTTGAAAAATTAGGTGAAATGTATGGTTATGGGAGGATTAAGAAGTGAGTAAACTTAGAATTCTTCATACAGCTGATTTTCATTTGGGTGTTGGATTAAAGGGAGCTGAAACTAATTCAATCGTTATACAGCGAAGACATCTTGATTTTATAACCCAGCTTAAAAGAATTAGTAGTATTGCCATTGAAAATGAATGTGACTTTGTAGTTATTTCCGGGGATGTCTTTCATTCCTTTAGGCCTAGTGGTTTCTTGTTAAATGAGTTTTCAAGATTTGTTGCAAGTTTGACTGAGAATAATATTTATGTGATTGTGATAGCTGGCAATCATGATCAGCCTAGAACTTCGAGGACAGAAGCCTACTTGAAGGCTCTTCATGAAGTTAGGGCTCCAAGATTTTATTACTTTAAGACGCCTGGTTCAATTA
>JANZKD010000020.1 GCA_025061245.1 Candidatus Culexmicrobium profundum | reverse complement strand
AACATAAATTTCTTCTTCTTCTGGAAGTTCAAGTGGATTTACATCTAATTGAGGAACAATTATTTCTGGTCGTATTACTCCAGCTCTAATTTGTGTTGCACCATTTATTGCAGCTAATTTGCCCTCATTCTCCTTTAGAAGATTAAATGTTTTTTGAGCCATTCTTATTCTTCCAAAGCCCTCAGTTATAATTAATGTTAGAGGAATGTCTTCATGCCCAGTTATTGCAACACCAATTTCATATCCAAGAAAATCGGAAATATCCTTGAAATCAGCTCCCCCAATTACAACTCCCTTCGCACCTACTTCCATTGCTTTCTTAAGAGCATCACTTGAAGCATATGAACCGCCAACAATTATTTTCCCTTCACAGGCAGGAGTTATTTTATCCAGTGTTAATTCATCACTTGGAGAATCTACGGCAATGTAAATTTCACCATGTCGCTCTCCACCAATTCCAAAGATACCTTCAATGAAAGTTGCTGCACATTCAATTACAACACCCTCCTTAGGCCAAACTTCCGTTACTATTCCAGGTATATAGGCATCAATTTCAATGGGGATTGGAGGCTCCCTGAGTATCACTTGACCTGTAACACTAGATATGTGCTCAATATAGCCGTCTACAGGTGATTTAATTTCCGACTTTATGAGTCCAAAGAAAGCTTTGTACATTGCAATTATCTCACCTTTCTTAACTTCATCTCCAACCTTCTTTTTCATGTAAAGAGGTAGTTCCTCCGGTTCAACACCCAATATTGCTGCTGCACTAATTAGCTTGATATCGCCTGGAAGATTTGTTCTGGCTACAATATCATCATAGTTAACTTTGTCTCCTTTCTTAACTAGCACTTCTCCTGGAAGTGGAAGTCTACGTAGTTTTTTAACTCTGAAGATGGGTGAAACTCTTAAACCAGGAGTATATGCGTGTGCAGATTGACTAGATTTAGTTGAACTCATCTAAATCTCCTCCTTTTCCAAAATTTCATCAGGATATGCATTAAGGGCTTTAAACCATGAGACTAGCATCTTTCTTCTAGTTTCAAAGTCTTCTGGTAAAGTTAATGGTCTACCTCTAGCATCAATAATTATTCCAGCAGCACCACCCCAAACTTCAGCTTCCCTCTTCTTACCCTTACCAGCACCAACATCAAAGTCTGAAGTAGGCTCAATTAGAACTTTTGCTGTTTGATCTGGTGGTAATGGAATTCTATCAATATAGCCATAATTAACTACTTTTTCTACTGTTGAACCATCAGGCATGTAAGCGGTTACTTTAACCGCTGGTCCAGGCTTCTTTGCATGTCCATCGAGTGCAATACATGTACCCAGCTTGACAATGCAGTCTCTTTCAAAGATTTCCATTGCAGCCTCTGGATAAACTGTTGATAACACACCTAAGTGTGGCATCATGAATATACTATCACACATTAATCTAGTTACACCCTTAACTTGGAAAGCGTCAATTAAGATTAATGCAGCTTGCTGTCTTCTCGGAGTATGTGATAGTAATCCTCCAGTTCCACCCACAAAGTGAACATTCATCATATCAATATAGGTTTCCTCTTCTAGAGATTGCTCAAATATGTCTGCAATAGTCCTCTTTCTCTGAACACCTCTAAGACCTCTAGCTAGCAATTTATGATGTTCAAAGCCAAGTCTAATGGCTTCCCTTGCAACTGCATGTTCAACTATTAAGTCGTCTAATGTCTGTGGTAGTGTTGTAGGTCTAATCATCTTATTGGCTAATCTATTTCTAAGCTCTCTTTCATCCATTCTGAATGGAAGCCATCTCATTATATTGGGGGCACCAGCCTCCTTTAGCACGTTACATATACTGTAACTCATACCGAGATTAGCGCTTACAGTTCTAACGAATTTACCTTCATAAACTGAGTAAACATTTGTTGTTGCTCCACCTAAACCTACACCTAACACATTGATCTTCCACATCCTAGCAATGGTTCTAAACATCATTCCTTCACCAGCAGGTGTAGGCATTACTGGAGCCATAACCCATTCAGTAAGCTTATGATAGCCAGGTGCATGTGCCATCACGTGCTCCATGAATAATCTATGAATAGCATCTCTTGCAGGTTCGACGACCTCCACTTCAAGTACAGGTCTAATGTTATCAACAATGGTTAACTCAAATTTGTCACCCAAAACCTCTTTGACATGTGAGCGAGCCTCTTTATTGCCAGCATAAACTATTGGGAGCTTATAGCCTAAACCGAATCTGGGTTTAGGTTCAGCTGCTTTAATTAGCTCAGCAATTTCTACTACGTGTCTTATAGTTCCACCATCAGTTCCACCTGCTAGCAAGATCATGTCGGGTCTTAGGAAACGCATTCGCTCAATCTTCTTGTGAGGAGGTCTACCATCATCAATTGCCATTACATCCATAACTATTGCTCCTGCTCCAAGAGCAGCTCTTTCAGCACTTTCAGCAGTCATTGTTTTAACTACACCAGCAACCATCATTTGTAAGCCGCCGCCAGCACTGCTCGTTGAAACATACAAGTCTACTCCAACGTTTCCACCTTGATATGGGACAATTATTCCAGTTCCATCATCCCTTAATATCTTGTGACCAGTTAACTCTTCAACTTCTCTAATGGCATTTCTAAGTCCCATGGTAACGTCTTCAAAGGGTTTTTCAACTGTTGTAGGAGCTTCACCAGCGCATATGAAACGCCAATGACCATCAATCTTCTTGAAAAATCTAGCTTTAGTGGTAGTGCTACCAACATCGGTTGCCAATATGACTTGCATTTTTGTGACATCTAATTTGGAGAGATCATATCGTTTTTCCATGTTCACCATCTACCCTGCCACTTATAAATCTAAAGCAGAATTACATTTTTAAGATTTAAGTCTTGCCATAAAAACTTTAATGGTTGTAAAATAGAACAGTATAAATATTCAACTTAAATTTAAATAATCAAAAAATCATAATTAAGAAGTACTCTTAGCTTTCAATAAAAGATAAGTGTTCTGCGCCGCCTCATTAAGCGCTCCCTTCAATATTAGAATTTTCATTACCCAAAGCATAACAATGATAGCACTAACAATAGTGTAAATTAAGTCCAATATTGGAAACAGTACAGCTAAAATGAACACTATGAATGAAACACCCATCCTATATCCAAATCGCAGCACACTTCCATCAGATATAGCGTAAATCTTCGCCTCACCAAACATATCACTATAAATTAAATCAAAACCACTCTCCCTAGAAGTCTTTAATTTAAATCCACGCCTAGCCATCTCATCACTAAACTGCTTAAGAAAGTCATCCTTCTTATCATGTAAACCAGGAAAGACACGCTCACTAGTAGTTATATAAAGCGACATTGTTACACCATTAAAAGGCTGATAAAATAATAGTATTAAATATTACGGTTAAAATTGCATTTAAACGAAAAACCTAATACTCCTACCAGTTTCAAGTGCCTTTGAAAGTATGCTTCCAATCTCACTATTCAATCTAAATTTAAGTCTACCCCTACGATCTAGAAGGGCACTCGTAATGAGTTCATCATCAACATATACATTAACAGATCTCCTTGCAAATTCCTTACCAAAATCAAAGACAATGGAGGTCTTTGTTTCCCGTATAGTATAATTCAATAATTCACCTCTATGCTCAACAACTTCACTAACTTCCTCCTTAGGCAGTAACTTTATTCTAACTCCCAAGCGCTTCTCAAGTTTACTGATAACCTTACCATTACGGCCAATGATTTGAGGCATAAAATTCCTTCTAACCCGAACAACAGCCATTTTATTCGATAACATTTCTACCTCAGCTTCTTTATCAAACTGCTTAAATAAAGACAGTACTCGCTCACTTATACGTTGAAGAGATTCACGCTTAAAAGAGGCGATTGGAACAACAATTGTTTCCTCACCAAACGTATAAATTTCATATTCAACCCTTCCAGTTTCAAAATCTCTAACTTCAATGACGGGTCTAGCTAAGTCTTCATCAGCCATACCATATGGAACCTTAACAGTCAATGAAAGCTCATAAACCCTTTTAATTTCACCATCTTTAATGAAAATTACAGTATCTATAACTTGAGGTATAACACCTAAATCCACTCGTCCTAAAAATCTCTGAATAGCATCAATAGGACTTGAAGCATGAACAACGCCAACCATTCCTACACCTGCTAATCGCATATCAACAAAAACTTCAAAGTCCCTAGACTTCCTAAGTTCATCAAATATGGTGTAATCAGGTCTGACTAAGAGAAGAATGTCAGCAGTCTTTGTGAAATCACCCTCCAATGGAGCGTATTGAGTGATTTCAGGGCCAACTTGTAAGTCTCTAGGCGCCTCCATAGTCTTTACAATAGCATTCTTCTCCCTATAATAAAATTCAGCTAATGCAGAAGCAAAAGTCGACTTTCCAGCTCCAGGAGGACCACAAATCAATATTCCTTCAGCTCTCTCAAGAAATCTACGCTTAAGTCTATCCGACAACTTGTAATCATCTAAAGTAACCTTAACTATAGGCCTGACTGCAGTAATTTCAATACCATCTGAAAAGGGTGGACGAGCAATAGCTATACGATATTCACCCAACTGAATTACCATTGCACCCTGCCTACTTATCTCAACAAAGGCATCACTTGTAAATCTCGCACGCTTCAAAATATTGCGGATAATATATTCCAACTCAGCTCGAGTACAAGGTGCATCCCTTATCTTAACTAAGTGCCAATTACCTGGCTTACCTCTCTTAGCATATGGTGAAACACCCTCCTTTAAATGAACACTCATAGTATTTGGAGAAAAGAAGTCTTCAAGTTTAACCTTAATTTTTGGTGCTTCAGGTTCTAAGTATTTAACCTTCAAACCTTCAGCTTCAGCTACAAGAGCTTGAACATAATCACTAGTCAACAAAGTTGCATTATATTCGCGAGCAACATCTCTAATCAATGCATCAATTCTACCTTTACGAGCTAATTGAATCTCCTCAAGTGAAGGACGCCTACCCACACATGTAATCTTCATATCATCCCGCTCTTCAGCAATCTTTCTAACCTTAATTACTTCCTCCAATCCAAGAAAACCGATTTCCCTACCTAAAGAAGCTTGAGCTTGAAGCTCATCTAAAACAGCTTCAGGAATAATTATCTCAACATCAGATAAAGCCCTACTCTCCACTAACTTAGAGAGCTTCCCATCAATTAATATACTAGTATCTGGAACTACTTTTTCCACTAAATTCACCTTAAAAGCAGATAATAATTCAAGTATTTAAATTTAAACCTAAATCACCTATGCCCGCAGTATAGATATTGCCCTGATAACATCAGCTGTATCCT
Organism: Candidatus Culexmicrobium profundum; assembly: GCA_025061245.1. Lineage (GTDB taxonomy): Archaea > Thermoproteota > Methanomethylicia > Culexarchaeales > Culexmicrobiaceae > Culexmicrobium_A > Culexmicrobium_A profundum. The sequence goes on along the minus strand of JANZKD010000020.1, from coordinate 12,761 downwards.
CAGCTCTATCAGAAATCATCTCCATACCTTCAACAGCCTCTTTAACCATTAGCCAATGACTTATCTTATTTGAAGTATCACCCCACTCTAAAATCTCTGCAATCAAAATATTCCTATGCTCATCAATAGTCTCCTCTAATCGCTCAACTTTATCTGCAGCAGCAATAGCTTTCTTAGGTTCATCAATTAAAATGTCAAGAGCAGTTTTAAGCTCAGTGCCAATCTTATAAACTAAGTCAGTCATTTTCTTTAAGTCTCTCTTAACGTTTTCAGGCATACCAACCGGCTTTGCTAAACATAATTTCCTAGAAGATGACTTAGCATATGCAGCAAGATCATCTGCAGTTAAAACTAGACGCATAATGTCTTCCCTATCAAAAGGATGAAATGGTCCCTTAGCAAGCTCAGATAAAATTTTCTCCTTAACATCATCTGCCTCTCTTTCTCGATCAAAAACCATTTTATATATTTTCTCAGCCTTATCAAAGTCTTCATCACATATAGCGTAAACTACATCTCTCATGGCAGCAATAGTAGAGACAATAGTTTCTAGGTGAACTCTCAAAATTTTTAAAATTTCAATTTCTCTTTTCTTACCAAACCACAACGCAGTATATGTCGGTTTAAACACTGCACTGCCTCCATGAAAAAATCAAAGTGAACTTAGATAATATAAGTATTTCGTTTAAATTAACTTTTCATTAAAAGACCAGCAATTAAACCTAAAATATAAGCGGCAGCAGTACTACTCCTCATCGAGAAAGTAGATGGAGGACCAAGCCTTATTAAATATTTCACTTTATGTCTAGCCTCAATACTCAATCCTTCATACTCATTACCTATTAGAAAACCAAATTTAACACCTAAATTCCCCTTAATTATACTTATCAGGTCACATTCATTAAAAACACCACTAAAACTAAACCCAATGGGGTAGACATCCTCTAAAGCCTCATCAATATTTGAAAAAAGCTTCAACTTTACGCCTCTAGCTACACCACCAACATTCTCTAAAGCTCTTTCAATTTTATCCCTTCTTCCACCCACAATTCTAAGCTCAACATTTAGTGAAGCACATAAACGTAACATATCCATAATTTCATAAGTGGTCTTAGGATTTTCAAAAATAATAATAAAATCACTAAAGAAATTTAATGGAATAGTTCTCCTCAACTTCCGATAAAACCTATTCAATGTCGCTCCAATCAACACACCGCTCCTTCCAAATTGAATATATAATATGAAGTCAGGATTCTTAACATCAACGTTTAAACCTAAATTCTCTTTAACATATGAACCAACATCTCTACAAATCCCTAGACTACTCACCTTAAATTCATCAGAAAGCTTTTTCACCTCAACCTTAAATGTTCCTGAACCATATCTATTTTTTAAATAGCTGATAGCCTCCAGGGACTTCAACTTAACTAAGTTTAAATCATAGGGTAATTGCTCAAAGAAAATTGGAATTATCCTTGAAACCTCAGGCATCAACCTCAAAACATTAAGAATCTTATCTATATCACCTTCAGAACTCAAAATCAATCGTCTAATAGGCTTTTCATAATCAACATTCACCTCAACATCTATTTTAGAGGACTTAAACAATTTCTTTAATATTCTGGCTACTTTAAACTCCTTATTAATAGTGTAATCTTCAAGGGTTACTAGAAACTTCACACAATCTATGTTTCTAAAAATACTTTTAAGCTTAGTGGAGTGAGTAAAAATGAAAAATGGAGGTAAAGAATGCGGTGATTGATTCAACAATCATTATACTAGGAATAGGCTTAGCCATCTCATTTTTAATGGCAATAAGTCTGGGTGCAAATGATGCTGCAACACCAACAGACTGTGCAGTAGGAGCAGGAATAATATCAATTAAACAAGCAGTACTATTATTCGCTCTCTTCACTGGAATTGGAGCAGTGTTACAGGGATTCATGGTGATGAAAACAATTGGTAAGGGAATTGTTCCAGAAATAGATTTAATTGGAGCATTAACAGTTTCCATAACAGCAGCAGTATGGGTTTTAATATGCTCCTACTATGGACTTGATGTTTCCGTCACATACGCATCTATTGGAAGTGTACTGGGATATGGAATAACTGCACATGGAATTGAAAGAATAAATCTAAATATAATTCAAAACGTAGTTTTAAGCTGGATCTCCTCCCCATTCTGTTCAATGGCAATTGCATATACAATATACACAGTATTAAGAAGAATATTAGAGAAGAGACCATGGACACAGAAAGTTCAAAAAATCATTTCAATAATGCTAATTGGATCACTATGCTTCTCAGCATACTCCTTTGGAGCAAATGATGTTGGAAATGCAACTGGAGTCTACGTCACTGTAGCAGAGAAACTTGGAAAACTCCCAGACTACAATGCAATGCTATTTCTATCAATTCTAGGAGCCATAGGAATAGCAATTGGAGGATTAACATGGGGCAGAAGAGTAATAGAAACAGTAGCCTTCCGAATAACTAGATTAGACATTATAATGGGATTAGCAGCTGAAATAAGCAATGCAATAGTAGTATACTTATTCACAACAATACCATACATGTTATTCGGCTATGGACTCCCAATATCAACCTCACTTGCAAGCAACGGCTCCATAATTGGCGTCGGCTTAGCTAAAAGCTACAAGTCAATTAACACAAGAACAATTATGAGATTAGTCATAACATGGATAGTTACTGTTCCAGCAACAGCAATAATATGCATGATACTATACAACTTAATAAAAATGTTAACTCTAATAATTTAAACACAAGTCAACGAAATCTTTTTACCTTTAACGGGAACTACTACATTTACATTAGTATCCTTCAAGAAGTTTTCAATAAAGTTTTGAGCCTCCGTATGAATTGGAATAATATTCTTAGCCTTTACCTCCATCAGAAAACTCTTCAAGTCAAGAGGTCTGATGTGTCCGGAACTATGAATTGGATAGTACATCATCCTCAAAATTTTAATCCAATTCTTCAACTTCTCAAATTTAATTTCCATTTCCTCTTGAAAAGGTTCAGAAGTACTCATAATATACACTCCACCCTCCAATAAATCAAACTTATTCATTTGCTTGCTACACCGATATAATTCCATCAATTCATCATATGAATAATAAGAAGTTACAAGGATGTAATTGTCAGGATTACTGATCAACTCTTCAGCTCTAATTAAATCCCTAAACTTTAATCCAAGCTCATACTCATACAAAGATAGCCTAGAATAATATTCATTCTTAGCAACACCTGCCATAAAGGATCGCTTCCATTTAACTAGACGCTTCTTCTCAGGATAATACACTAAAAGCCTATTAAGACTGGGAAAATTCATTATATTTAAATCTGAAAGTCTAGCTAAAATTGCAGCTAACTTCATATTTAAAACTAAAACTCTATTACAACTTCTAGCAACCTTAAAGAAAGTGTATAGTCTATCAATATCTAAGGGAGAAACATTGGCAACTATAAGCTTTCTGGAAGATTTAATCAGTCTTTCAGCTTCACGTTCAACATCAAGTTCAGTTAACGAATTAATATTAGAGAACTGAGTGCCTTCACATATAATAAAGTCAGCATCAAAATCTTTAAGCTTATCAGCAAAAATAGAAGTTAAATTCCTAGCAGGACCATGCCATCTAAAGTCACCAGTATATGCAATCCTAACATCCCCCAAATCTATCAAAAAGCCATAACTTCCAGGAACACTATGATCCACAGCAAATGCAGTAACATCTGCATCTAAATCTTCAATTTTACTCCCAGACTTAAAGACATTAATATTCCCATTCTCAAGTCCAAAACCATAATAATTGCTTTCAATATTACTCTTTAAACCATAATTTAATCTAGCCTCAGTAATCCTCCAACTACAGAGACCAAAATTCAGTTTAATCCTCCTATTAAGCAAAAAAGCATAGCCAGTATGATCCGTATGAGCGTGCGAAAAAATACAAGACGCAACTTTAGATTCACATTCATCCTTTATATCTGAAACTTCACCTCCAATAACATTAGTGTAAAGATTTTTCAGTTCATTTCTAGGAGGAGGAATTAAACCCAAATAGATTAACTCATCAATAGTCTTCGGTAGAGAGAAAGGATACTCATAATACTCTAACCATTTACTATGTTGCTTACCAAAATCTAAGAAAAACAATTCACTCTTATTCTCAACTAGAATTTTTGTACCTCCAATCTCATTTACTCCATCATATATAGTCAAACTATACTTACCCATTAAAAACACCAGTTACATATCGAAAAACTAATTCGTAACCTATAAATTTAGAGCTTATTGAATGAGCTTTGGTGATAAATTGAAAATAATAATGCTTGGACCACCAGGAGCAGGAAAAGGAACGCAAGCTGCACTATTATCAGAGAAATATGGTATACCACACATATCCACTGGCCAAATTTTTAGAGAACAAATAGAAGCAAAAACAGGGTTAGGACTAAAAGCCAAAAAATATGTTGTAAAAGGAGAATTAGTTCCAGATGAAATAGTTATCGAAATGACCATAAAGAAACTTGAAAGCCTAGACCCAAATAAAGGTTATATTCTAGATGGATATCCAAGAACCATTAATCAAGCCAAAGCACTCGACAACAGCAAGTTTAGCCCAGACATAGTAATAGAAGTCTACGTAGATGAAGATGAATGCGTAAAAAGACTCTCAAGCAGAAGATATTGTCCAAAATGCGGTGCAACATACAATCTCATTTTCAATCCACCTAAAAATGATGAAATATGCGATATATGCGGAAGCAAAATAAAGCAAAGAGAAGACGATAAAGAGGAAGCAGTTAGAGCGAGATTTAAAGAATACCATATAAAGACAAAGCCAGTCCTAGACTACTATAAAGCACAGGGAAAACTATACAGGATAGATGGTAAAGGAAGCATATCTGAAGTCTCAAAAAGAATAAATTCACTCATAGAAAGCCTTTTGAAAAAAGATTAATGGCTGATTCTACATCAGCTTCAATGCGAATAGGTTCACCAACCACCTTTATTGTGGTTTTAGTATCCTTTAAACCAACTCCTGAAATCACACAGACAATCAATTCATCAGAATCAATAGAACCCTCTTCCTTAAGCTTCTTTACAAATGCTATTGGAGCTGCACCTGCAGGTTCAGCGTAGATTCCCTCGGTTTTAGCAAGTAATTTATATGCATTTATAATTTCATCATCACTAACAGCTTCTATTGTACCCCCACTCTCAAGTACAGCTCTCCTTAAAAGAGGCCAACCAGCAGGATTTCCAACTGCAATGGCACTTGCAATAGTAGATGGATTAGTTACAGGAGAAATTTCCTCTAAACCAGCCTTAAAAGCCCTTGCCATTGGAGCACAGCCTTCAGCCTGAACACATCCAATTCTAGCATCACTCTCTATCCAACCCAAATTCAATAATTCTCTGAAGCCCTTATGAGCACCAATAGCAGCAGTCCCAACACCAACAGATTGAACATACCAGTCAGGAGCCCTCCAATTTAATTGCTCACAAATTTCATATGCAAGTGTTTTCTTCCCTTCATGTCTAATCGGATTGATCACACCGCCATTATACATCCAACCCATTTTATATGAAACTTCCCTAGCTATTCTACCAGCATCATCAAAAGTTCCATTAACCACCACAACCTTTGAACCATAAATCATCATAGAAGCAATCTTCTCTACACTAGCTGTATTAGGAACAAAAACTATACTATTTAAACCAGCAGCTGCAGCATACGCTGCTTGAGCAACACCTGCATTCCCAGTTGAGAAACCAACCATAGTTGAAATTTTAAGTTCAACTGCTCTACTAGCAGCTGCAGAAGCACCGCGATCCTTGAAAGAACCAGTGGGATTCAAAAAATCAAGCTTTAAATATAAATTCCTTAGTCCAAGAAGTTCTCCAAGTCTTCGACTTTTAATTAGAGGTGTACCTCCCTCACTTAAAGTTACAATATGTGAAAAATCTTCTATTGGAATAAATTCACGATATCTCCACATATTAAAATCTCTAAGCTGAAGCTTACTTTTAGACACCCTAGAAGCTATATAGTCATAATCTAGTTGAAATTCAACTACGGAGCCACACTTACTACAAAGGTTTATTAGTTCATTCGGAGGAAACTCAGTTCCACATTTAATACATTTTTGGGAAATAATTCTACTCAACGCAGCCACCACCATTAAGGAAAGTTCCTCTCAATTAACTTTAGTCCATCTCTAATAATCTTTGCGTGGTCAAAAGCCATCTTTTCAGGAATATCTCTAAAGAAGCCTATTTCTTCAACTTCAACTGACGGTTTAAAATCTAACTCTAAGGGTTTAGCTAAAAATGCTACTGAAACTACATGACCCCTAGGATCACGATTAGGATCAGAATAGACTCCAATCAACTTCAATAATTTCACTCTAACTCCAGTTTCCTCCTCAGCCTCCCTAATAGCAGCCTGCTCTACGGTTTCCCCATAATTAACAAAGCCACCAGGTAAAGCCCAAAAACCCTTAAAGGGAGGATTCGACCTCTTTATGAGTACAAAGGATTTATCAGGAAAAACTATTAGGATATCGACAGCCAAAGAAGGACCTCTCTCCATTAGCTCACCAAGATAATATATTGTGTATAATTAAAATTTAAATTATGACCTACAAAATATGTACAAAATAAGTTTTAATAAAAAAGAAGTCATTAGACTAAAGCAAATGAAAAGGCTAAAAAGTAAAAGAAAATTACTTTACATAGGTGACTTAAATGTACACACCTGGAAGAAAATCAAAGGAACTATATGAACGCGCTAAAAAAGTCTTTCCAGCTGGAGTAAGCTATACCATCAGATATTTTGAACCACATCCATTTTATGTTAAAAAAGCTAAAGGTTGCAGAGTCCATGATGTTGATGGAAACGTATATATTGATTACTGGATGGGACATGGCGCATTAATATTAGGCCATAATCACCCCTTAATGGTTAAAGCAATTAAAGAAGCAGCTGAAATTGGAACACATATCGGGTTAGTTAATGAATATGAAGTAATGTATGCCGAACAAGTTGTAAAAATGATTCCAAGCGCAGAAATGATAAAATTCACTAACAGTGGAACAGAAGCCAACATGTATGCTGTTAGGCTAGCTAGAACATATACTAAAAGAAGTAAAATTGGAAAATTTGAAGGAGGATGGCATGGTGGATACGATGCCCTCCATGTTGGAGTAAGCTATCCATTCAATAAACCTGAATCAGGTGGACTAACTGAAGGAGCCACAAAGGACACCATACTACTACCATTCAACGACTTAGAGGAAGTAGAAAAGAAATTCCGTGAACATGAATTTGCATGCGTAGTTATTGAACCAGTATTAGGTGCAGGAGGATGCATACCTGCAGATAAAGAATTTCTAAAAGGATTAAGAGAACTATGCGACGATACAGGCACATTACTAATCTTCGATGAAGTCATAACTGGATTCAGATTATCTCCAGGAGGAGGACAGAAATTTTATGGAGTATACCCAGATATAACAGTACTAGGAAAAATTCTCGGTGGAGGAGGACTGCCAGTCGGAGCATTTTGTGCAAGAAAAGAAATAATGGAACTCCTAGACCATACAAAATATCCAGATGCAAGCACTAGAGCATTCCATGGAGGAACATACTCAGCAAACCCCCTAGTATGCTATGTAGGAACAAAAATCTTAAGAGAACTTGAAAAAGGATACATATACAATCACATCAACAAGCTAGGAGAAAAAATCATAAAGGAACTAGACGAAATATTCCAGAAATATAATTTCCAAGCATTCTCAAGCGGAGTTGGATCAATGGTTGGAATACACTTCACTAAAGAAAAACCAACCGATGCTAGAAAAGCTAACACAACAAAAAATGTTGAATTAGTTAAAAAATACCATGCACACCTATTAAATAATGGAATAGTGGTGATTAAACCAACACTACCACACCTATTCATAAGCAATGCACACACCGAAAATGAAATAGAAGAATTCCTAAGAGTAACCGAAGAATTCGTAAAGAAGCACAGTCAATAAAATTATAAAGCAATAATCTTAATTAACGGAAAAGTAAGCTCAGACAAAGGTTTCCTACAAATTGGACATACATTTTTAACTTTTTTATTACAAATATCACAAATAAGAATTTTACAAGATTCACATAAGTAAGCTTCACTATCCTTATAGATTTTCTTTCCACATCTAAGACATCTACCCACCACGAACGCCATCAACCGTTTACCTCCATGCCGGCATATAATCGCGTAAAACTAAAGATTTAAAGTTTTTGAAAGACTCAATGAAATATGTGGAGATAGAAGTATATGAAGATAATTAAAAGCCATTCTGGAATGAGAGGAATATATGGAGAAAGCTTAACTCCAGACTTAACATATGCAATTGCAAAATCCTATGCTGAAAACTTTCAACCAGAAACAGTGATAGTTGGTAGAGATACAAGGCCATCGGGAAAAATCATTAAGCAAACAATCATAGCAGGATTAACAAGTTCAGGTGTAAATGTAATAGACGTAGATATAGCGCCTACACCTGCAATTCTATATGCAATAAAACATTATGAAGCAGATGGTGGAATAATAATATCAGCATCCCACAACCCTCCAGAATGGAATGCACTAAAATTTGCAGGAAAAGGAGGACTACTATTAACTTCACCTGAAATCAGCAAGATACTTGAAAATATAAACAAAAAATCAGCCACCACAAAAATAGGAAAAATAATTAGAAAAAACATAATCAACCTGTACATTAAAGAACTAACGAAACATGCAAACACTGAAAACATCAAAAAAGCTGGATTTAAAGTAGTAGTTGATTCAGGTGGAGGAGCAGGAGCACTAACAACACCACTACTCCTAACAAAGCTAGGATGCAAAGTAATAACAATAAACTCAATACCAGGACTATTTACAAGAAAAATCGAACCAACAGGAAAAGCATTAGAAATTTTAAAAACAACAGTTCAAGCATCAAACGCAGATATAGGCTTCGCCCATGATTGCGATGCAGATAGACTAGCATGCGTAGATGAAAAAGGAAACATAATAAGAGAAGACTACGGAATCGGAGTAGCAGTAAAACAAGTAGTAACCCAAAAGAAAGCTAAAGGAATAGTTGTAAATATAGCTTCATCACTAATCTTTGACCACATAGCAAATGAAAGTCAAACACCAATATTCAGATCAAAAGTAGGCGAAGCAAATGTCGTAAGAAAAATAATTGAAACCAATAGCGACGTCGGAGCAGAGGGAAGTAGTGGCGGATTAATACTAAGAGAATTCCACTTAGCAAGGGACGGAGCCATAGCTGCACTAAAAATACTAGAAGCAATGGCAGAACGAAATATGAAATTTTCAGAATTAATAAAAGAACTCCCATCATACCATATTGAAAAATTAAACTTACCATACTCACCAAACAAAATTAAGAAAATTGAAGAAAAAATATGTAAAAACTGGAAGAACTATACGATTGAAAGCATTGACGGGATAAGAATAAATGGAGAAGAATGGTGGATTTTAATTAGACCATCAAGAACCGAACCACTCTTAAGAATAATGGTAGAAGCAAGAGAGAAAAATAAAGCCAAAGAAATAATGAGAAAAATCATTAAAACTATTCAGGAAGATTAATCAGCCAGAACAATTAACTCTACTATTGAAAAATAAGTTAAGTAAGGTTAAAACATGACAAGTGAAAAAGAGATAAAAATACTGGAAATATCTGAAGGAGACTACGGAATAGAATTAACCAACAATAAATTAAAGATAAAAACTGGACCACTCTTCGATCCATTTCTAAGAATAATTCCCCTATCAAGATATACCCGTTCAAGAAGAATGCTAAGAAGCATGGTAATTGAAGAAATACCATTAAAAAACATACATACAATAGCTATAGAAGGAAACAATCTAAAAATATCATGGACCAAAAAAGATAAGCAATCATTCTATAAAATGAAAGAAACAAAAATCAAAATGAAACCATTTAAATCTAAACTCATAAAGGAAGCAATATCAAAGCTAATGAAAGGCGAAAAGCCAGAAAAACTAGCCCTAGAATACTCAAAAATTATCTCAGGATACTTCAAAACATTCCAGGACGAGAAAAACGTTATCCTAATTAGAGGCGACTACATTGAAATATATAGCAAGGATATATATGAAATGATTTCAGGTAAAATACCAATAATATCTCGAAGTTCATTATTCATTCAAGCTCTAACATCATATTCAGAAAAAATACCGATAAGAAAAATAAGAAACATAAAGATAGAGAAAATAAACGAAAATAAATTTAAAGTAAAAATAGAAATAGGGGAGAGAGATAGTAAAACACTTATATTTAAAGATAAGAAAAATGCTGAAAACTTAGTAGACACCATAAGAAAAATATTGGAGATAAATGGGAGAGAAAAGGAGAAAACTGTAATTACATCCAAAGGAGAACTAATACTCCGAGGAAGAATTGAAGAAAAAGAAGAATGGAAAAGAACTATACTTGAAAATATTACAAAATTCCTAGTCTTATTCGTGATAATTTACATAGCATTTAGTGAAGCTTATGGGAAATCAATAATGCTTGCTTTAATTGCAATGCTTATCTCACTAATAGCACTTATACTCTGGAATAAATTGAGAGAATGAAATGGAGGAATAATCTATGCTAAGATTACTTGTATGGCTATGCACCTATAAATGCAACTTAAATTGCAATCACTGCTACGTAAAAGGTAGAAACGTAAATGAAATGAACACTGAAGATGCAATAAGAATGATAAGTGAAATAGTAGAACTTAATCCAAGACACTTCTCCATAACGGGAGGAGAACCCCTACTTAGAAAAGACATTTTTACAATACTAAAAGAAGCAAAGAAACAAGGATTAAACACTAGCATTGTAACTAATGGACTCCTATTAAATGAACAAGTAATAGATAAGCTAAGCAAAATGGACATCTACATCTATTTAAGTCTAGACTCAGCCTCAGAAGAAACATTCAATAAAATAAGGGGATGGAATAGAAGTAAACTTCTAGAAAAAATAGAGATTTTGAGGAAAAAGAATGTTGAATTTTCAACAATAATGACTATTATGCCTGAAAATTACCATGAAGCTGGACTATTTATAGAGCTATCACTAAACATCGGTGCAAAACATGCAGCCCTAATACCAGTGATTCCATCTGGAGGAGCCAAAAACAAGCAGCTAACACAGAAGCAATTAATTAAGGCTATAGAATCAATTGACGAAAAATCAAACGAGTACGGTTATCCTACAAGTTTATGGTGCACACCTTTCGCCAAATGGATTAAGAAATCGAAGTACATTTATGTTGGAAGCTGCCCAGACGACTCCATGGACATTGACCCTGCTGGCAACACTTTACTCTGCGACGTGCTAGAATTCAAAATAAGCAATGTACTGAAATACGGAGTAAAAGAGGCATGGCTAGAATACTCCAGAAACCCAATATCAAAGAACTTTAGGAATCCAGATATACTTGAAGGAAAATGCATGGAATGTAGATATAAATTTAAATGTGTAGGAGGATGTAAAGCAAGAGCCTATCTAACCTATGGTAAATTTACATACCCTGACCCACTTTGCCCATTATAAAGTTTAATTATTAAAGATTAATTACCTGAAAACTATAAACTATTATTAATAAATAAATTATAAGAAAGAGATTATTAAGAATACTAATCTCACAATAGAATAGTAGTTATATATTAAGAGTAACCATGAAATAGACGATGCCAGTGGAGTATGGTGCACAAAGTGAATATGGAAAGCTGATAAAGACAGTTATGCACATACCTGGAGAAGAAATAAACCTTGTAGATGGAGAAAATAGAAGAGACTACCTATTTAGAGAAGTTCCAGACCTTGATAAACTTAGAGAAGAACATTACAAGTTAATGGAAGCATTAAAGAGTGAAGGTGTTGAGGTAATACTTATAGAAGAAGTCTTAAAGGATACAGAGCTTATTGAAATCATAAAAATGTGCCCCAATGCCTTCTTCACTAGAGATGCTGGAACTATAACAAATATTGGAGCCATAATAGGCAGAATGGCGAAACCATGTAGAGCAGCTGAACCCCTAATAATGATGGAAACATTGAAGAAAATCGGTATACCCATAGCCTTAAAAATAGATGCACCAGCAACCTTTGAAGGAGGAGATGCAGTCTGGCTTAATGAGGAAACCTTAATGATAGGATACGTAACCAGAACAAGCGAAGACGCAGTAAACACAATAATAAAAGAAATTCTAGGAAAAACAGCGAAAAGAGTAATAGCAGTCCCACTAACCAAAGAAAGAGTACATCTCGACGGCACATTAATGATATTATCAGAAGACGTTGCAGTTTCAAGAGTTAAAGGAATATCCATGTATCCAAGCAAAATATATGAAGAAGAATCAATAAAGCTAGTCAACTTACCAAAATGGCTTGAAAGTCAGGGATATGAAATAATAAAGGTAAAGAAAAGAGAAGACAGATTATTTGGAGCAAACTTACTATGCATAGGCAACAACAAAGTCCTATCATATACATGGAATAAAAGAATAATGAAAGAACTTGAAAAAAGAGGATTCGATGTAATAGGAATCGATGGATATGAACTAATAAAAGCAGGCGGTGGAATCCACTGCATGGTTCTCCCAATATTAAGAAAATAAGGATAAGAAAAAGTTTAAAT
>JANZKD010000019.1 GCA_025061245.1 Candidatus Culexmicrobium profundum | reverse complement strand
TATGCTTGGCATATAGCTTTGTAGTGTGAATCCTATTCCTCTATATTCTGGTTTTAGTGAGTCTGCTGTCATGGCTCTTAGAGCTGGCATGTATATTCCAGCTGCTGCTGACACTATTGATGCTATGAATGCCCATTTCCAGTCGGCTGCGAATACATAGAATAGATATGATGCTGCCATGAAGAATGTCATGATTGAAATTATCCTTTTCCTACCCCACTTATCAGCTATGTATCCTCCAGGTATGAATACGATGAATCTAATTATGGATGAGACTGAGGACATTAATCCTATAATTGTTGCACTTCCACCTAGAACGTTGATTATGAATGGTGACCTGTAGGGTTGGGCTAGTCTCATTGAGAATCTCCATACAATCCAGCTTGATAGTAGGACTAGGAAGTTTCCTCTCAGTATTTCCTTCCATACCTTTATGTCCTTTAATGTGAATTTACTTCTATCAACACTGATTAGCTCTGGTGTTTCACCTTGCATTCATATTCACCGCCGTTTTAGTGGATTTTTATATAATTTATTTGATGCGCCTTTTATTGTTTACTTATTGGCATGTTTTTATAGTGTTTATTGTTGATAGTTAACTTTGATGTATTAGTTTCAGCTTATTATAACGTTTATATTGCTCTTTTTCTTTTACATATTTGTCTAGTTGGAGGTTGATTATGGTGAGCTATGATCTCCTACTTAAGGGTGGATTAGTTGTTGATCCTAAGAATAATGTTGAGGAAGTTTTGGACATTGCTGTTAGGGATGGAAAGATAGTTGAAGTTGCAGGTGAATTGGATGCTAGGAAGGCTAAGTCTGTAGTTAATGTTGAGGGTAAAATTGTTTTCCCAGGTGTTATTGATACTCATGTTCATATACGTGGACTTGGACATAAGATGATGGCTAAGGCTGGTGTTATAACAGCCTTTGACTTCGGCTCTCCAGTGGAGAGAATTGTAAGTGACATTAAGATTTATGGTACTGGATTGAATGTTGCCTTTCTAACTAATATTAGAAGCTATTATCCTGATGCTGGTGAAAGTTTATCTGATGAGCAGATTTCAGAGGCTGTTTCTAGGGCTGCACGTGAGGGTGCATTGGGTATTAAGATTACTGGTGGTCATAGACCCTTCACTCCTGAGACTACTGCTAGGATTATTGAGGAGTGTAATAGGCAGGGTGTTTATATTGCATTTCATGTGGGTACCACTGAGACTGGTAGTGATATCAATGGTTTAATTGAAGCTGTTGAGCTTGCTGGTGATAATGGATTGCATATTGCCCATGTTAATAGTTATTGTAGGGGTTTGATTGATGATCCAATAGTTGAGGCTTTAAAGGCTTTAAGACATTTGGCTGGTAAGCGGAATATTGCATCTGAATCTTATCTTGCAACTATTAATGGTACTGGTGGTAGGTGTGTTAATGGTGTTCCTGTTAGTAAGGTTACTCGTAATTGTTTGAGACTTGGAGGTTACCCTGAAACTTATGATGGTCTAAAAAGGGCTATTCTCGATGGATATGCCTTTGTGAGGGTTGAAGCTGGAGGTGAGGTTATACTGGTTACTGGGGAGGAGGGTTTGAAGTATTGGTTGGAGGCTGAAACTGATATTGGCTTAAGTTTTCCAGTTAATGATCCTGAGGCTCAAATAATTTTAGCTACAGCTAAGGATGCTTATGGCGACTTTATTGTGGATGCTATTAGTACTGATGGAGGTGCAATTCCAAGGAATGTTGCTGTTGAGAAGGGTATGCTTCTAGTTAAGTTTGGTGCATTAACTCTGTCTGAATTAGCTATGAAGCTTTCACTTAATCCAGCTAAATTAATGGGCTTGGAGAGTAAGGGTCATCTAGGTGTTGGAGCTGATGCTGATATAACTGTTGTTGACCCTGTTAGCTGTAAGGCTTACATGGGTATTGCTAGAGGGGAGATAATTATGATTGACGGAGTGGTGGTTGGACATGGCGGCTTCATTTTAACTAGTAAGTATGGTGAGGAGGCTATTAGGAAGACTGGTATACCATATTCTATAATTGATATTTCTAAGACTAAGATTTATGCTGGAAGGAGTAGTTAATTCGTCATATAATCATTTATAGCTGAATTGTAATATGTGGTTGGAGGGATTAGGCTATGAGTGAGCTTGAAGTTAAGTTGAAGCTTGTCAGGGATGTCGGCTTTATTGGTCAGACAGCTTCTCGTGCAACTGTGATTTTAAAGGCTCCCTCAATGGTGGTTGAAGCTCCAATTGGAATTAGCTCAATGGAGCTAGTTCTAATAGCATTGGCTGGATGCACTGCTTGGGATATAGTTACAATTTTAGATAAGATGAAGCAGAAATTTGATGGACTTGAAGTTCATGTGAAGGGTAAGAGGAGAAGTGAAGTCCCGAGAATATACACTGACATTCATGTACACTATGTTGTTTATGGTGAAGTTGATGAAGAGAAGCTTAAGAAGGCCATTGAACTTTCACAGAAAAAGTATTGTTCAGTTTCAATAATGCTTAAGAATGGAGGAGTGAATATCATCACTTCTTATGAGGTAAAAGCTAAATAGCTTCATGCATGCGGAAAATTTATACCATCTATTTACTTCAATCTTTATGGAGCCGGGTGGTGTAGCGGCCAAGCATGGCGGGCTTTGGCCCCGCCGACGGGAGTTCGAATCTCCCCCCGGCTACCATTTGTTTGTGTTTATATTTTGTCACAGGTTATGATGCGATTTTGGGAGTAGTGATAGAAATATCTCTATTGGGACAATTAAGATTTTTTCTTGAAATTCAACGTCTTCCTTGCTTAGTATTATGTATTTTTTGATTTGGGGAATCCTTAATATATCCTCTGGACTCACTTTTCTCTGATATTTTACTTCGATTCCTATAAAGGATTCATTTAACTTCATTACATTGTCTATTTCTCTGCCACGTGTATCATAGTAGAACCACAGAAAGGTTTCTCTCTCTTTCATGAGTGGTTTTTCTAGTGTCATGGACAAATGAGAGCTTACTATTCCTTCTATTAGTTTGCTTAAAGCTTCTTCATCTTCTTGGGTTTTGGCGATGACTTCATTTACATCTGCTCCTGTTAAGGAGCTTTTTAGAGCATAGTAGATGAATGGGTCTTGAAAATACACCTTTTTTCCTCCTTTAAACTTTATGCTTTGCTTGTTAAAGTCGTAAGCGTGAAGGATTAGTAGTATGAGGGAGAATTCTAATAGCTCTAAGTAATCTATAAATGTTACATGGGACATTTCAACGTTACGTGCAAGCTTAGAAAAGGTGTATTTAGCTCCATATTTGTCGATTATTTCCCTTAATATTCGACGGGCGAATGTTTCTTGCTTCCCTTGCTTAACTACGTCTCCCAAGATGTTTCTGACGAATATTTCAGCTGTGGCTGAGTCAATAAATTCCATTTTATTTGCAAATCTATTTCTTAAATGTTCATTAATGACTCCGGGAAATCCTCCAGTAATCAAGTAAATTCTAAATAAATACTCTAATTCTTTCTTGAAGGGGAGGATAATGTTTACTGTTTTAAATATTTTATCTAGATTCCACTCTAGGTTTATGGTGACTTTTTTAATGATATTTTTTAAGCGTTCTAAAGCATCATAAAGTTCTTTAGATTCAATGCTACTTCGTATGAGCTCTGTGGTTTGAATTGTGAAGTCTCTAAAAGTTAGGGGTTTTAGGTAATATTCATTGCCTTCCAGACCTCTTCCCGGTAGGAATTCTCCTTTTCTACGTAGTGCACCACCACTGGAACCTGTTGCGATAAGGTGGGCTTTTTTGGTGATTCCACTATCCCAGAGATATTTTAGCTCGAGATTCCAGTCCTTTAACGTTGTAATTTCATCTAAAAACACGTAAAGATTTTGAGCTTCTCTGTTTGCATCCATAAAATAGCTTAATGCATTTCTTAGCTCTCTTCTGCTAGTGAAGAAATCTAGGGAAAGATAAAGTATTCGTCTGGGGTTAAATTCATTTTCAATTAACTTGTAAATCCATTCTTTCAGATAGGTGGTCTTCCCAATTTGTCTACATCCTCTTATTATATAGATGTTCTCTCTGCTTGTTTCCAGCTCTCTTCTCTCAAAGAATAGTAGGTCTCCTTTGGCCTTGGATAGGTGTCTGTCATATTTTACAAAATCTTTTCCGTACTTCCACCATGGATTTTGGTTATTTATCTCACTAATTTTGACCATATTTGGACATTTTAGTTTCCAAAAATTTAAATTTTTCGATATTATAGTATCCAAATTTCATAATTATTTGAAGCCATGTTAACAGATTTTTGAAAGACTGGTGTGAATAATGAGTTTATAAAAGCTTTATTTTCACTATGAAGTTTAACACTTTAGTGGAGATTTTGAGGTGGAGGTATGTTTTTCATCCATTCTGGATGGCATGTAGCAGCCTTGATGTTTGAAATATTTTAAATATATAAACATTTAAAGTGAGCTAGGTTGGGTGAACTTGTTGAGTTTTGAGAGAAAGATTTCCTCTTTAACGGTTTTGATCTGTGAGGTTTTGGTGATTTTCTTTAATGCTGGAAGCTACTTTAACACCACGACTTATGCGAAGCCAATTGATTTGTTGGGGATTTTTCTAGCTGTTTTTCTGCTGTTTTGGATTTGGTTGAACTGTAGGGTTTATGGTTATGGATGGGTGGATTTGGGGTTTAGCGTTAGATTTGTTTCGCGAAGACAGTGATGGCTATTTTTGCCTTTGGCGTAATTTTTTATTCGCTGATATTTGTGGTTGAGACTCTATCTCCAACAGAGATAAGAGGGGAGGTCACTCTCTTCAGACTTTTTACAACTGCTATTTTCACCCTGTCATTTGGACCGGTTTTTGAAGAGTTGCTCTTTAGGGGTTACCTGTTTGCTGGGGGGAGAGTGTCTTTGAGGGGTGTTTGGATTTGTCTTTCCTCGATGTTTCTTATGCTTCTATTTTATCTGGTTTCGCTTGGGGTTTTTGGCATTTTCCCACTTCAGTAATATTGTTTTATTTTAATGAATCGGTTGTTGAGGTTTACTCTAATCTTTTGGTCTTTGTTTTGATTTTATCTTTTATTGGTGTTCTTTTGGGTGAGGTTAGGAGGAGGTCGAGGTCTTTGATTCCTAGTATGATTTTACACTTCTTTGGTAATTCGGCTCTAATAATTTCAATGGTTCTGAGGATGATGTAATTTTTGATTTTTTTGACTTATTTTTGTAAATTTTATTTTTGTTATTTTATGTAAAGATTTAAATAGATGTGTCAACAACTGGTCTTGAGGATAATAAAATGACCTTTTTTATAGCTATACATAAATGGAAAAGAGAAGATGATCTAGTTGTTTCCAAGGATGTGTTGAAGGCAATTCAAAGTATTCCAAAGGATCTTTGTCTGTGTGCCTCCTATGTAGGTGAACTTGAAGCTTGGTGCATTTATGAAGCGAAGTCGAAGGAGGCTGGAGAGCTTATTGAAAAGTTCTTTGAGGAAAATGTTCCTAAGATGGAGACTGAGGTTAAACCTGTTCTTCAGTTTGCTCCTCCCTCTAAAGATCTCTATGTAATTATGTATAATTTGTTGAAATCGACTGTATAGTTGCTAAATACATTTCTTTCTTTTTTTGCTTAATAGAATTATCCTGGCTGTGTTGTGGATTTGTTAGAATAGGTGTTTATTAGTTATTTTTGGTTTTCCGCCTATTTGGCTGATTATGATTTTTGTGAATCCTATCTCTCGTAGTCTTTTGGCTATTTTTTCTATGTTTGATTGATAGGTGTTTATGAAGACTGAGGGGCCTGTGTCTATGGAGTACCATGCCTCTATTCCCTTTTTTCTCATTTTTATTACTTCGTGGATTATTTTGAGGGTTTCTGGTTTCCATAGGATCATGTGGGATTTCCCAGTCATGGTTGTGGCGTGGAGGTTTAGTGTATCTTCTTCTGCCAGTCTTCCTATGGTTGCTGTGTCTCCCCTCTTTATGGCGGCTTTCATTTCTTCAATCATTTTTCCTATGCTTTTCAGCCTAGCTTTGAAGAGGGGTGAGCTTAGGACTTCTGAGTGTGCTTCATCTGTTCTTACCTCTGATTGTATTGGTATGATTATCATTGCGAAGTCTATGTTGCTTGGATATTTTAATGGTTCAGCGTAGGATTGACCGTTTTTGTTGGCGTACCATATGGAGAATCCTCCTGCTAGGCTTCTTGTTGCAGAGCCTGCACCTAGCCTGACGATTTCGGAGAGTGTTATGTAGTCTATTTTTAAGTTTAGGGCTTTGGATGCTGCCAGTCCTAGTGCTGCGAATCCTGATGCTGAGAATCCTAGTCCCTTGCCTAGCTTTACGCTGTTTTCAGAGATTACTCTGAAGTATCCCTTATAGTCTGCTTTCTTTTTGATTTCGTTAAGGACTCTTTCAACTCTAGCTTTTTCTCGGCCCCTTACTTTTCTTCCGTTTATGATTATGATGTTTTCATCTAGTTTTTCATCTACTTTTACTGTGGTTGTTGTTTTTAGTTCTTTTATGCATACTGAGATGCTGTCGTGGAATGGTATTCTTAACTCTGGGTCTTTTAGGCCGTGATATTTTATTAGGCCTTGGATTGGATGTGCTATTGCTGTTGCCTTCATTTTTCTCCGATGGTTTTCTGTTTTCCATGTAATTTAATTTAACTCTGGTTGGCTTTTTGAAGAATTTTGTTAGGGTTGTTTCCTTGGTGGTTTTTTCTTCTTCTTTTATTTTTTGGAGGAAGCTGTCTCTTACTGGTTTGTATACTTTTTCATAGAATTTTTGTTGGTCTAGTAGTGTGCTCCTACTGAAGTTGCTTACATATTCTATTGCTGCTTTCCATGCTTTTTCGAAGGGGATTATGGTGTTTATTCTTGTTATTATTTGTCTTTCAAAGTCTTCTGGTCTTTGCTCTGTTTTTCCAATGGTGAACCAGCCTCTGTCTGATATGAAGGCTCCTTCATCTCCCACATACACCATTATTTTTTCTTTCTCTTTGGTGATTTTGATTGGTTTTAGTGTTTTGGTTTTAGGTTTCTTTATTTGTATTCTTCCTCTTCTCTTGGCCCAGGCGTAGAATATGGCTCTGTTTAATCCGAAGGAGAATGATTTTCTTATGTCTTTTGATAGGACGTAATATCTTGCGGCTTGGAGTAGTGCCATTACTTCGAATCTTCCCAAGGTTTTCCCTTCCCTAGATTGTGTTATCTAATATGGGTATTTGAATGTCTAAAAAATAAGTGTGGTGTTTTAGGGTTTGGTTATTTTTCTCCTTGTTACTATTACTGCTGTGGTTATTGCTCCTATTACTATGGCTGTTATTATTATGGTTTCAATGCCTATTACTAGATGTCTTGGTGATATTACTATGGTTATTGTTTCTTCTGTTAGGATGTAGCCTTCTTTTTCAGCGTATATTTCTGCTTCATATTCTCCTGCTTCTAGGTCTCCTGTGGGTATTTTTGCTTCATATTCTCCTTTTCCTATGCTTGTGGCTGTGTATGTTTTCCCTGCCAATTTTACTTGGACGCTTGCTTCTTCTACCGGTGTTCCTAGGGCGTCTTTCAGTGATACTTTGACTGTTACCGTGTCTCCCTTGGTTGCTGTTATTTGTGTTGTTAGTGGGGTTAGTGTCATTATCATTAATGTGCTTTCAGGTGTTACTTCTTCTCCTTTTGGTACTTCTATTGTGTATATTGGTGCCTCTTCTTTGACTTCTAGGCCTATGCTTGGGTCATGTTCTAGGGTTGCTTCATTAAAGTATGGATAGCATAGGTAGATTCTTAGGAAGCCTCCTGCCTCTAGGTATGCTGCCTTTACGCTGATGTTTGTTTCTGTGCCGTTGGGGTAGGTTGTTTTTGCTGTGTTTATGAATTTGAAGAAGCCTCCTAGAGTTGTGTCTTCTGAGATGAATTTTAGTTTTAGTGGTACTCCGAATCTTCTTGGTATGGTTAATGGTTTTTCTAGTTCTTTTGTGGCATTAACTTTGACGTTTACGTTGACGTTTACTTCTTCTCCGACTGCGTTTATGTTGGTTAGTATGCTGGCTTTTGATGCTGCTCTCTCTATTTCTACTGCTGCCTTTTCGATGGTTTCTCCCATTTGTTTTAGTTTTGTTAGGTTGAGGGATGCTATGTCTATCCATAGGGCTAATCCTTCCACTCCGCTTATTGTTAGGTTGAATTGTTCTTCTAGTAGTTGTTTTACGTCGTCTAGGATCCATTCCCATTTCTGTAGGATGAAGTCTACTTTTAGTTCTGCTCTTGTGACTGTGTAGGTTACATCGTCTACTTTTTCTTCCACTGGTACATAGTAGAAGCGGCATCTGAGCATTAGGTTGTTTTCCAGGAATTTGAATTGTGGATTTGGAACTTCAATTAGCTTGTATAGGAAGGTTAGCCCTATTATTTCTCCTTCTGATGTTGTTATGTTTTCTATGTTTGTTAGATTCCAGATTCCTGAGGCGAAGTGGAATAGTGGTGGATGCCAGGTTGTGTGCCAGATGTTTATTAGTTCTTTTAGTTCTCTTACTTTTTCCCTCATCCTTCCTTCAAATTGTTTTGCTTTGTGTATTTTTTCATGGATTCTTTCTCTGCATCTATTTGTTTCATTGGCTATTTTTTCTATTGTTTCTTGTATCTTGTTTGATATTTCGGTGCATTTGGTTGCGTTTAGGTTTAATGTTAAGTTTAGCTCTTTCAATAGGTTTAGTGTGTGGGTTGTGTTTATTGATAGATTTAACGTCATGTTGAGTATCGCTTGTATTTCTGTGTCGTTTAGTTTGATTTCCTTTATTTTTTGGTGTGTAATGTTTATTTGATTGGCTATTTTGCCTAGTTTTTCTTCTGCTTCTCTGATTTTGTGTGAGGTTTCTTCTAGTTTTATTGTTATTTCCTTGGTTTCCGTGTTTAGGTTTTGGGTTAACTCTTTCATTCTGCTTATTTCATGGATTATTCTGCTGGTTTCATTTAGGCATAGGTTTAGGGATTGTCTTAGGTGGCTTGGCATTGGCATGTGTTGGAAGAACGTGTTTATTACTTGGTTTAGAATTGAAATTTCGTTTTCAAGGTTTATTATTATTGATATTGTTTCATTTATTTTGATGCTTATTTCATGGCTTAATTCTCTGGTTACCTGTATGGTGGCGTCTTCTAGTTGTTCTAGTAGTTGGGGTAGGTTTTCTGTTAGTTTGCCTAGTGCTTCTCTGATTCTGCCATGCATTCTCTTCATGTTTTCAGTTATGTCACATCCATGTTGCCTGCTTCTTTCATTTAAGTCTTCTAGTGTTTCGTTGAATTCGTTGAGGTGTGTGAACATTTCTTGTAGCTTCATTCTGATGGTTTTTGTGAGGTTTCTTATTTCTTGATGCATGCTTCTCATTTGGTTTACTTCGTCGTGTATTGTTTTCATTATGTTTGTAATGTTGCTTATTTCTGGTTGTTGTGTGATTATTATTTCCAGCGTCTTGTTCAGTTGGATTTGTAGTTGATGGTGTATTTCTATTTCTCTTTGTAGGTGGTTTAGGTGTTTTGATATTGTCGTTCTGTTGAGTAGATGTGCTGTTAGGTTTAGGTTTCTCTTGAATTCAATTAGTTCTGTCATGTTGACTGTGAAGTATTCCCATATGCCCTTGAAGTGTACTACGTGTATTGTTGTGTTGTCTTCATTGTAGTACCATATGAATATTGGGTGTCTTCCTCCTGCTGGGAATATGATGGTTATAATGTCTGTTTTGATGGTTTTCCATTCTGGTTTTATCCATGGTTTTATGCCGATTTCATTTTCTAATTGAAGCGTTGGGTAGGCGGCTGTGATTGTTGGAATTAATGTTAGGATTGTTAAGAGTATTGCTATCATATTCTTCCTCATGGCTATCGCCACTTATTCAGCTTGCATGATGTTAGAAAAACTTTATTTTTCCGATGTTTTTCGAGGTTTTCTCGAATTTTTCGAGGTTAAAAGATTATTATGGCTATGGCTTGGAGCATTAGGATTGTGCTATACATGGCTATCAGTGTGATTATGGCTGCTCTTTCACTTCTAATTTTTATTGTTCCTATTAGCATGGCTATTAGGAGAATTGTGGTTAGGGCTTGGGATATCACGTATATTTGCTGGTCTAATTGGGTTTGAAGCTTCATTGCCCATAGATATATTAGTGTTGGGGATACTGCTACTGTTAGGTTTAGGGTTACGTGTATTATTTCTGTTAAGCCTAGTTTTCTTTGCGCGATGATCATTGTTAATATTATGATTATGATTGAGAAGGTCAGCCAGTTTCCTAGGACGTGGGCTATTGATAGGTATAGTGGTATTAGCCTGTTTTTTACGAAGGTTAGCATTAGGCTTGTTCTTAGACCGTAGAGGTAGTCGAATGTTATGTAGTTGCTTAGGACTATTATGGCTATGATTATTCTTATTGTCGTGTATGATTCGCTTTCAAATAATTTGACTATTGTGTGAAGCTTTAGCTTTCTTATTGTTTCTGTTTCTTCTATTAGGGTGAGTGCTCTCCATCCTTCTGGGCTTAGTTTTATTTTCTTGTCCTTCTCTCTTTCAATGTATTTTTCCATTAGTTCTAGGTGATAGTATAGGGTTCCATAGCTTATGTTTAGTTCTTCTTTTAGTTTTGTTGGTTGCATTGATTTTCTTTCAGCTAGTAGGAGTAGTATCTTTCTTCTAATCGGGTTTCCTAGGAGCCAGTACTCGTCTTTTTGTTTGCCCTGTTTGCTTTTCATTTCTATCTAGTTAATAGGCTGTGTTTATTGTTAATGTAAATTACGCCTTTATGCTTGGTTAAGTTTTTAAATTATATTTACAGAGATAAATATTGAGGAGATGCTATATGAAGGTGGATTACTATCGAGCTTCAAGACCCTACTGGCTTGTTAACCTGGCTTCTCAAATTAAGTCTCCAACTCTGGTTAGAATCGACATTAACATCCCTGTTGTCGATGGCAGGATTATGGAGGATAATATGAGGATGATTGCATATGCCCATGTATTGGAGTTGTTGTCCGAGTATGCCGGCTTGGTTGTGACTGCTCATCAAGGTAGACCTGGAAATAAGGATTTCATAAGTTTAAAGCAGCATTGGATTGTTTTGAGGAAGCTTCTTCCATCGAGTATTGATATTGAATTTATACCTGCCGAGAAGGTTTTCTCTGATGAAACTAGGGAGAGAGTGAAGGAGCTTAGGGAGAAGGAGATTCTATTGCTTGATAATATTCGAATGTTTAAGGAGGAGTTTAAGTTTGTTCCTGAAGGTTCACGTTTCATAAGGTTCTTTAAGGGTGTGATTAAGAGCTGTGTTAATGATGCAATGCCTGTTTGGCATAGGGCTCACACAAGTTTAATGGCAATGCCATACATTGCTCCTACTTGGATTGGTGTTAGGTCTGTTTATGAGCTTAGGGCTTTGAGTGAGGTTTTATCTGAGCCTGGGGAGAATTGTGGAATCGTTATGGGTGGAGCTAAGTTGGCTAAGACTCGCTATTTGGTTTCTATTTTGTCTAGGATGGAGGGATTTACTGGAGGTCTTCCTGGGCAGCTTATTGCTAGAGTTAAGGGTTATGATTTGGGGCCGCGTAATAATAAGTTTCTTGAGGAGAAGATGCCTCCTGAGAGTTTTGAGGCTGCTAGGTTGCTTGTTAGGAAGTTTAATATTTATCATCCAATAGACTTCGTTGTTCTTGAGAATGGTGAGAATAAGGAGCTTTCGATTGACGAGGTTTGTAAGACTAATGGTATTATAATGGATGTTGGTATGGGTACGGTTGAGTTGTATGCTGAGAGACTTCAAGAAAAGACTTTTAGGATTAGGGCTGGACCGCTTGGTGTTTATGAGCGGGGTTATAATCATGGAATCTTGTTGACCAAGAGGATTGCTGGTAGTGGCTTAATATTTTTGGGTGGTGATACGACTGCTGAGATAGTGAAGTATGGTTTGGATAGAATTATAATGAGTACTGGTGGCATGCTTTGTGTTAGTGGGGGGGCATTCCTGCATGGATTGGCTTGTGAGCCTTACCCCTCTGTTGACTTGATTTTGAAGCAGAAAAAAGTTAGGGTTTAGATTCCTTCTTTGAACTTTCTATATAGGTTGTAGTCTACATATGTTAGGTATGGGTTTTCTGCTTGCCATTGAATGTTGAATTTCTCGGTTCTACTTCGCTTTTCAGTTATTTTTGGTGTCACTGTTATTAGGTAGGCGTCGCTTCCCGCTCCTGATCCGTAACTGACTAACAGTATTTTCTCGTAGGGTTTGGCTATGTCTAGTACTGCTGCCAATCCCACTGGTGATGAGCCTGAATATGTGTTTCCAAACTTTGCCACCTTTAATCCTGGGAGGCATTGTTCGTCTTTGAATCCCAGTCTTCTAGCTGCCTTTAATGGGAATCTTACGTTTGGCTGGTGTGGTATGAAGTAGTCTATGTCGCTTGGCTTTAAGTTCATCTTGTTCATTAATCCTTCAGCTGCCTTTATAACATGTTTGAAGTAGGCTGGTTCTCCTGTGAATCTTCCTCCATGCATTGGGTATCTTTGTCCATCTCTCCTCCAGAAGTCTGGTGTGTCTGATGTGCATGAATACCATCCCTCTATTTCGGCTATTACGTCTCTGTTTCCAATTATGAAGGCTGCTGCTCCGAAGCCTACGAAAAAGTCTAGTTCTCCTCCTGGAGCCCATCTTGGAGCTGATTGTGAGTTGTCTGTTCCAATTACCATGGCGAAGAAGTCTTCCCCTTCTTCGCTTGCATATTTTGATAGGGCTGCTGCGTCCTTGAACATGCTTGTTGCTGCTTTACATGCGAATTCCGTGTCTATGGCGTCTACTGCTCTTACTCCGTCTCCTGCATGTTCCCCTAGTTCTAGTACTTGTGCTACCTTTGATGCTATTGGCTTTACAGCGTAGGGGTTTGATTCTGATCCTACATAGATTTTCTTTATGTATTTGCTGTCTATGGCTGCGTGTATTAGGGCTATTTTTCCTGCTTCAACTGCTGCTGTTATTGCGTCTTCATCTAGGAAGGGAACTGATCTTTCCATTCTTCCTTCTCTTATTCTAAATCTTGAGGTGTATACTCCGTAGCTTACGATTCCAGGTTTATTTGAGTATTCTTCTGGGTCGTTTTTATTGTATTCCATGTATGGATAGTATTCGTCTGTGAAGGTAAAGGTTAGTGATGAGGTTGGAATTATTTCTTGTGGTAAGACTGAGTATCTTCTTCTAAATCTGGCTACTACTTCTCTTCCCTCAAATTTTGTTGGGTCGAATTCATCTTCAACTATGTAGTCTGTTAGTCTTCCTGGAACCATTACTCCGTCAAATGAAACTATTCCGTAGATGAAGGGTTCAAGCATTCTAAACTTGTTTGTTGCTCCTCTTATTACTGTGCATACTTCTAATACTCCTTTTTGATAGAAGAAGTCTATTTCCCTCATTTTTCCAAAGCTTTTTCTTCCACATGAGCCGCAGTAATCTCTTATTTTGAAGTATTTTTTGCCGCATATAGTGCATTGGCTTCCACGTAGTCTATCTGCTATGTAGCTTACTCTTCTCTCAATTGGCTCAGAGCTCATTTTCCCATCTCCCTAAAATGTATACGTATGATTTTGTTCCAAATCCTTCTAGCTCCATGGTTAATGCATATGGATTGTTGTTTTTGAATTTTATTTGTCTATTTCCTGCTTCTCCTAGTAATTGTATATATGCTTCGTGTATTTGTGCTCCTCCTGTTGCTCCCATTGGATTTCCATCTGCCTTTAAGCCTCCATTTGTGTTGACGTATAGGGTGTTGCCGTTTATGTGGTAGGTGTAGTTTTCTTTTTGGTAGCTTTCATGTATTATTTGCCATGCAGTTCCTGGTTTGCATAATCCTAGGTCTTCTAGTGCTATTAGCTCCATTAGTGTTGATTGATCATACAATTCTACTAGCTCGATTTTTTCTGGTGGTATTTTTGCTTCATTTAATGCTCTTTCTACTGCTTTTCTTGTTGCATTGAATCCTGCTTTATAATTTCTTGCGAAGTATGATATGTAGTCTGTTGCGCTTCCTCTTCCAATGACCCTTAATCCTTTTTCAGCTATTTCTCTAGCTTTTCTTGGACTTACAACTATGGCTGCTGATGCTCCATCTGATATTGGTGCAAAGTCGTATAGTCCTAGTATTCTTCCACTTCTCTTCCTTGTTTTTATCGCATCTTCAACTCTAATCTTCCTCTTGTAGAAGTGTGCGAGTGGATTTGTTGAGCCGTAGTAATGGTTTTTGCATGATATGTATGCTAGTGCTTTCATGAGTTTTTCCACTTCTTCTCCATTTAGATAATATGTTTTAACGTATTCTCTTAGCATTAATTCATGGAATGCTTCTGGTGTTCCGCCTGCATGATAGCTCCATGGGTCTCCCAGCATCATTAGGTCGTCTCTTATCTTGTCTAGTCTATCAGTCATTTTTTCAACTCCTCCTACTAGGACTATGTCGAATCTCCCCGCTTCAATTGCATTGCAGGCGCAGCATAGAGCTGAGCTGAAGGACCTTAGCGTTTCCATTGGTATGCTTACTTCTAGAAGTTCTGAGACGAAGCCTTCTTCAATGCCAATTTTATTAGTTACTTGGAGAAAGTAGTCTGAGATGAATACTGCGTCTAGGTCTTTTCTCTCTATTCCTGCTTTTTCTAGGGCTTTTAACCCTGCTTCTTCTATTAATTCCTCTGGGTTTTCTCCATAGTGTTCTCCGAAGGATGTTCTTCCTACTCCTATGATTATGGGTTTATTCGTCAATCGACGTTTCCTCCTTCTCTATATGTCGATACTAATATTTAAGCTATAGTTTGGGTGTTAAATAGGTTACGATGTTGGTGATTTGCATTGGCGGGATATATTTGTATTGCTTCCGCTAGGGGTGTTGATATTAAAGTTCCTAAATATTGCTGGTTTAGTTTTTTTAATAGTCCATATCCCGCCCATAAGTCTTGTTCTGCAATTGACATCTATTTTCCTAGTGGTGAGGCATTGTTTCCAGTTGATGAGGGCTTAGTTTTAGAAGTGGAGCGTTTTGAATGTCCAGTTTTTAGGAGTGATGCTGATGGCTTCGACTATCTAATTATAGTCAAGGTTGCTGATGATGTTGTCTTGAAGATTCTACATGTTAAGCCCTATGTTTCATCTGGGGATGTTTTAGAGCTGGGTGATTGCCTCGGTTCACTTATTGTTTCAGGTTACTTTTATTCTTGGTCGCATAGACATATGCATGTTGAGATTCGTAGTATTTCTGATCCATATAGAGCTCTTGGAGCATTTAAATTGGATATTAGTCCTACTGTTGAAATGCTGTCTAGTGTGGTTGATGGAGATGATTTCTATGTTGTTGATGAAGTTTTTGATGACTATGTTTGGCTTAAGCCTTCTAGTGATAGAGGTTTCATATCATGTGGATTGATTGGAAGATTTAATGAATCATTATTTCATGTTGACGGCGGTATTCCGCATTATGATTATGGTGCAATTTTAGGTTCATCCGGGATTTCTGGGAGAAGAGTGTTTGATGTTTATGGTGGTGTTATTGGTGAGATTTATTCTTCAGACAGTGTTTTTGCACTTTTTAAACCTATTTCTCAACCATTTATTGATGATTTTCCTGTTTATGGTGTTGGCAGTTACATTAATAACTCTAGGTTAAAGATTGTGAAGCCTAATGGATGGCCTTATGGGTGTGGTGATATTGTCAAGTTGAATTTTAGATTGAATGGTGAATTTAATTTGGGAAGTAAAATTCATTAGAGTTTATTCTTTATGTAAAATAATTTCTTCTATTGTTTTTCCACATTGTGTGCATTCTTTAATTTCCACCTTCTGTTTTCCTCTGTATCTTATTATGGTTCTGACTTTCACGTATTGTTTGCAGTGGGGGCAAAATTTCTCTTCTAGGAAAAATTCACTTATCTTTCTAAAAATTTTCTTCATGATGTTCTATCTCCCAAATTAATTTTAACAGTCTTGATGCTTTTCTTCTTATCTCTTTTCTTGTAATGGTGTATGCCATTGGGCATTCATCGTCTACTCCTATGCCTTCATTCTCAATGTAGATTATTGGGTATATTCTACATCCTTCAGGTCTATGTGGATATATTTTGCATAGATTTGTTTTTTCATCTAGGAAGAAGCAGTGTCCATTTATGTTCTTTAGTTTCCATTTTTCTCCATCGAATATGGCGAACTCTGTTACTTTGTATCCGAGGGAGGCTATTCTCCTTAAATCTTTTAGGGTGAGGGGCATTTCTGTTTCTCTGCAGCATTTTCCGCATTTTATACATTTAAATGGCATTTCATTAGAGTTATGGCTTTTTTTGTTAATTAGCTTATTGTATGTTGGAGAAGTTGAAAATAAAAATGTGAAAGTGGCTGTGAACTTTATTTGTTTATTCTTCTTCTACGACTATTGCTTGTACTGGGCATTGTGCTTCACATGCTCTGCATCCAACGCATTGATCTACATTAACTGGTACTGCTTTTTCATCAATTAATTCGAAAACTCCCATTGGACATACTTGTACGCATGTTCCGCATCCTATGCACTTTTCTGCGTCAACCACAGGTTTAGGCATAGTTTCACCTGTTTGCTAAATTTTTTATTCTCTTTTTAAGTCTTTCACTAAGTAACTATTTCTGTTAATTCTGCCATCTTACTTTCTAGTTTTAGTCTAGTCTTTCTAATGTTCTTTTCAAGGTTTCTTTTGTTTTCTTCGAAGGCTGATCTGCTTAGTCTTTTTAGCATGTATTGTCTTTCGTTTTGAATTGCTTCCATGATTAAGTTTGTTAATTGTCTTTCAATTTCATCAATTTCTTCTATTATTGCCCTGATTTTCATGTTTTTGCTCTTTAGCTCGTTTTTAAGAGTGTTTATTTTCATGTTTGTTTTTCTGAGTTCATCTCTTAGCTCTTTAACTCTTACTTTATGTACTTTTCTTGATATCTTCTTCTTTCTCAGAGTTTCTTCTAGTTCTCTTAGGTTTGTTAGAATTCCTATTTTCTCTCTTATTGCATCGTCTAATTCATCTACTTTTATGGCGATTTCACTTTCTATTACTTTGACTTTTCTTTTTGGTTTTATTATGTATCTTTTTATGAATACTGCTGCTCCAATTATTGCTCCTGTGATTATTCCTATTATTATGTTTGTTGGTATTGTGAAGGTTGTTGGTGGAGGTGTGTACGTGATGGATGCTTCCTGAATGCTTATGTCACCTATTACTTTTTCTCCTTGATATACTATTTTGTTTTCACTCTTTAGTGTTGGTTGTGTTCCACTTGTTGAGATTAGTTTGGATCCGCTTGGAATGTATATTATTACTTTGAATATGTCTATTGGGAGGTCGTGATATTGTTTTATTGGTATGGTGAGTTGTTTTTCTCCATTTCCAGTTAGCCATTGATTGGATGGTAGTTCATATTTGATGAATACTCTATATTTCCATCCTTCTTTTATGTTTACTCTTGGCTTTACATTTAATGTGATGTAGTCGTTTTCCTCATATGCTTTGTAGGTGAGTTGTCCGAAATCGTCTTCTACTGATTTTACTATTGCTTGTGGTGGTAGTGTGAAGTTTACTCCCTTCTTCTTTGTTACGTCGGTTGCACCAATATTCTCGAAGATTATTGTTTCTTTGACTTGAATCTTGCTGTTAGGATGTATTTCCCTTGTAACGCTTCTTCCAATTATACTTTGAACTTCCCCTGTGAAGTCTACAATTAGGTCTTCACTTGATATTGGATCTAGTGTTGTTTTGTTGAATTTTGCCATCCATCTTCCATTGAGCTGTGTTGTGGCGTTTGGTGATATTTTTGTGATGCTTTCTGTTTCTGGTGGTAGTAGTACAGTTGCCTGGAATTCTTCAACTGGTATTGAAATGGTTGGGTATAGTGGTAGTTTGATTCTTAGGAATGCTATGAAGGATACGAAGCCCTTTATCCAGTATATTTTTACTTTGAATTTGTATGGTGTTTGGCTTTGTTTTAAAGTGAATTTAATGCAGGTTTGATTTTCTTCATTTATTATGTCATATGGTATTTCATTTCCATTTTCATCTACTGCCTTTATGTTGTATATTTTGCTTCTATATGGCTTGAATACATAATAGGTTAGGTTGCTTAGTTTGCCTTGGAGTATGGTTATTTCATCTTCAGTTAGGGCGTAGTTTGTTCTTAGATCTATTGTTCGATTTATAGTTACTTTTAATTCTTCAGTGCATGATGCCCTGTCTATGCTTAGTGAGTAGTTTAGTGTTAGTGTGATGATGATTATCATGATTAGTGTTGATGTTGAACGTAGTCTCATGGGTATATTCACCTTTCCTTACAATTGTAATGTTATTGTTAATTTATAACTCTTTA